>NZ_JADPKF010000078.1:0-1146 GCF_023073815.1 Bradyrhizobium sp. 157
TGGAGACCTTTGCGCGGTTGCCGTTTTGAGGGCCTCGGAGGCAGCGATCGGTATGGCGGGGATTTCGGGGAGGCGGCCGGTGCTCCGACAAGGTCGGAGTGGTATCTGGCGGCCTATGCCGCTGTGATCGCCACACTGCGTTTGAGGTTGTAGGCGATGCAGGCGAGCAGGAAGGCCACAAAGTTGCGAGCGCCGTTGAAGTAGCGCATCCGGGTGAAGCCGTAGGTCCGTTTGAGGGTGCCGAACACCGCTTCCACCGGGCTGCGCAGCGGTACCAGCCGGTGATTGCGCTCGATCTCTTCTGGTGGCAGCGGCTTGCCTCTTTGACCGCGTCGCATCACGCCGTCACCGAACCCGTGTGTGTCGAGATGAGCCAGCACGGCTTTGCTGTGATAGGCTCGATCGGCATAGACGTCTCCGGCCTCGGAAGGAAGCAAGGTGGTAGCGACGCTGACATCCTGGATGTTGGCTGACGTGAGCATGCCCTTGCGGATCAGATTGGTTCCTTGATCCGCTGCCACATGCATCTTGTAACCGAAGGTGAAGCGGTGACGATCGTTGTCCGCGCCGAACCGGGCATCTGGGTCCACCTCGCTGACCGGGCCGTCTTCCTTGCGTGGCCGCCGGGCAGCGCTTGTCACCATCGAAGCGTCGATCAACGTGCCCTGCTTGATGATCAAGCCGCGGGCTTCCAGTTGCCGCGTCAACTCGTCAAACAACTGCTCAACCAACCCGTCTCGCGACAAACGCTCGCGGAACCGCCAGATCGTGCTGTGATCCGGGGTCTTGTCCTCCAATGACAGTCCGGCGAAGCGCAAAAAGCTGACTCGATCGAACAGAGCGGCTTCCATCGCCGGGTCCGATAATCCGTACCAGCGCTGCAGCAGCAAAACCTTGAACATCATCAGTGCCGGATAGGATGGCTCTCCCTTGGCCGCTGTCGGGATCACAGAAAGCAGCCCCTCAAAGGGCCGCCAATCCAGCAGGCGACTGATCTCGTCCAGGATATCGGGCCGCCCACTGCCTCTCTGAGCAAGCGCCGCATCCAAAAAGCCCAACTGGCCAATACGACGCCGTCCCATCAGCGACCTCCCGATTCAGTCGCCTAAGTGAATCATTACTTCCGCATCCGTGCAAAGGTCTCCA
>NZ_JADPKF010000064.1:0-1068 GCF_023073815.1 Bradyrhizobium sp. 157
CGATCTTTAAAAAGCTGCCTCCGAGCATCGTCGGCATGGAGGCGTGCCTCAGCGCCCATTTTGTCAGTCGGGCGCTGCGTCAACTGGGTCACCAGCCGCGGATCATCCCTGCGACCTATGTGAAGCCGTTCCTGAAGGGACAGAAGAACGACTACAACGACGCTGAGGCGATTGCAGAGGCCGCACTGCGGCCTAACCTGCGCGTCGTGCGAGAGAAGACGCAGGACCAACTTGACCTCCAGGCCCTCCATCGCGTTCGCTCCCGGCTGGTCTCGCAGCGGACAGCGACGATCAATCAGATCCGTGCCTTTCTGATCGAGCAAGGCATCACGGTCAGGGCTGGAGCAAGGGCTCTGCGCAACTCTCTTTTAGGATCCTAGAGAACCGGCAGGACGAGATATCGCCACGAATGCGCGGCCTGATCACTGATCTATACGAGGACTGGACGTTTCTCGATGAGCGGATCGAGACCATTGCCGGCGAGATCGACCAAATCGGCGAGAAGGAAGTCAACTGCCGCCGCCTCATGAGCGTTCCCGGCATTGGCCCACTGATCTCGACCGCCGTTGTCTCTGCTATTGGTACTGGCGAGGCATTCGAGCGCGGACGAGACTTCGGCGCATGGCTTGGTCTTGTGCCACGTCAGTACAGCACGGGCGGCCGATCCATTCTGGGCCGCATCTCCAAACGAGGAAGCAAATACCTCAGAACCCTGTTCATCCAGGCCGCAAACGTCATCCTGATGCGTCCGCACAATTGGGATCGCTTCAGCTTCGGAGCATGGCTTCGGAACGCAGCTCCGCGGCTGCATCGCAACAAGCTGGCGACGGCACTGGCCAACAAACTCGCGCGGATCACGTGGAGCATCCTGCGCAATGAGACGGCCTTTGACACTTCCCATCATGAGGTGGTGGCGATCTGAACCAAAACCTCATCCTAGTTCGCGACAGAGAGAATGCATGGAACGGATCGATGAAGTCTGGTGACCCTAATGGTTGCTCGCCAACCTGTCCGCTAATGAGACCAACGATGCGTGCGTACTCCCATCAAGGCCACGGCCCGCGAGCC
>NZ_JADPKF010000008.1:0-1055 GCF_023073815.1 Bradyrhizobium sp. 157
TAGAGCGTTAGCCGATCAGGTTGCAAATATCCTGCGGCGGCGAAGTAGTTTGTGGATTCTGCGGGCGAGTAAGTGTCGACGATGCGGCCAATGGCATCCCAGAGACCGTTGACGGTGCGTTCGGCGGCCTTCCGAAGATTTGCTTTGAGTTTGGCGAAGGCGTTCTCGATGGGATTGAAGTCGGGGCTGTAGGGCGGAAGATAGAGGAGCGTTGCGCCGGCAGCTTCGATCATCTCGCGTATGCGCGGTCCTTTGTGGCTGGAGAGGTTGTCCATGATGACAACCGCGTCTTTAGGAAGCTCGGGCACGAGCACCTTTTCCACATAGGTCTCGAAGGCATCGCGGTTGATAGGGCCATCGAGCACCCAGGGCGCGATGATGCCGCGGGTAGTTAGAGCGGCCACGCAGGTTGTTGTTTTCCAGTGGCCGTGCGGAACGGCGGCTCGCAGACGCTCGCCGCGCTGGCAGCGGCCATGAGTTCGCGCCATGTTGGTCGATGCCCAGGTCTCATCAATGAAGACGAGCCGATCCCGATCGAGCTTGCCTTGGCTCTCACGCCAGGCTTCCCGCCGCTTCAAGACATCCGGGCGATCCTGCTCTGTGGCATGGGCGGTCTTTTTTTGCGCGTGATGTTGTGGCGCTCGAAGAAGCGACGGATCGTCCCGTAGCCGAAGGAAAGACCTTCTTTGCTCAGGCTATGGCGCAATTCCTCGATGGTGATATCGGGGGTTGCCTTGAGCAAGGCCAGGATCGTCGCCTGATGGGCATCGATCCGGTGGGACTTGCGATCTCCGCCCTGAGCTCTTGGCTGGGCATCCCCTTGCTCTCGCTCGCGCATCCGCCACCGGCTGACGCTCGCGGCGCTGACGCCAAACCGCTCGGCCGCTTGCCGGCCGGATGCGCCGCCCGCAATGGTGGCAAGCACTCGTTCACGAAGGTCCATCGACAGCGGTTTCGCCATACCCGCCGGCCTCCTGTCCCGGCGGGTAGCTTGAATCACCAAAACGCTGATTTGTGAATCCGCAGCGATTCAGTCAGATGGGCTAACGCTCTAG
>NZ_JADPKF010000097.1:0-1051 GCF_023073815.1 Bradyrhizobium sp. 157
TGTCGATGTTCACTAATTCGCTGATTGGATCGCGGTGGTCTTGGTAGCGGCGAAGGCCTTGGGAGTTTGCCCTGCCAAGGCCTGATGGGGTCTGTGGTTGTTGTAGTAGACGAGGTATTCGAACAGCTCGTTGGCGAAGTGGTCGAGATTGTCGAAGGTGGCGCCTTCGATGACGTCCTCATCGAGCGTGCGCCAGAAGCGTTCGACTTTGCCGTTGGTCTGTGGCCGATAGGGCCTGGTGTAACGGTGCTTGATGCCGAGCTCGAGCAGCATGGCCTCGAACGGATGCTCGTCCGGCTTGGTACGGGCGGCGAACTCGGCGCCGTTGTCGGACAGGATTTCCTGGAAGACCAGCCCGTAGGTGACGTTGAGGGTGTTGATCATCTTCAGGGTCTTGAACATCACCGGCAGCGCCTTCTTGGAAGTCAGAACCTCGGCCCAGGCCAGACGCGAGCAGCTGTCGACCAGGCTGATGAGGTAGGCCGTGACCGGGGGTGGCGCGAGGAACATATCGCGCGGCAATTGATGCAGATCGACGTGGCCCAGTTCCCCGAGCTTGTCCTTGATAATGCGGCGTTTCTCCTCACGCATCGCAGGCGTGCGGCGGTTCAGCTGGTGGCGTCTCAGCACCCGGTAGATCGTGATGGGCGAAGGTACCTTCTCGCGCGTCTCACGCAAGACGGCATGGATCTCGTAGCGGTTCATCCCCCGCTGGCGATGGGCGACGATCTCCGCCTCGATCCCTTCCGGCTCGCGCCGTTCCCGCCATTTGGGCCCGCGACGGCGCGGCAGCAGGTCCGCTTCCTCACCACTCTGCAGATAGCGATTGTAATACTTCCGGAACGTCTGCGAGCAGGTCCCATGGTGGCGGTAGAAATCCCCGACACTCTTGAACGCCGCCGACCTGCCTGCCTTTACCGCCTCGTACTCCGGAATTAAAAATCGCCACTTCTGCAGATAGTTGCGTTCAATCGTCCGGTCGTAGCTGTTATCGCGCATTGGATCGTCCTCCAGTGGAGCGATCCAATCAGCGAATTAGTGAACATGCACA
>NZ_JADPKF010000002.1:0-986 GCF_023073815.1 Bradyrhizobium sp. 157
CCTCAGTGCCGATCCCGTACAGAAGCAAGTGCCCGGCAGGTGGACAGCGCAAAAAGGGATTGACTAACTAAGGCCCGTTACAGAAGCCCGGATGGAGCCAACCGGTCGCGCGAATGCGCCCGATGACAGGCTCCGCGCAATCCGGGGGACTGTATCCAGTGGCAACACTGTCCCGGATTGCGCTGCGCTCCATCCGGGCTACGAAACTCGTTCCGCCGGCAACACCGTGAGCTCCGGCCACAGCGCCTTCCAGCGCGCAGCCTTGGCCTCATAATTTGCGACCGAAAAATTTGGTCCCGGGTTAGGCCGCGCGATCAGTGCGGCGACATCGTCAAAACCATTCGGCGCGTAAACCTCATGCCCATTCCGCGTGCGCCGGATTCCGATCTGGGTGTTCCTGGTCAGAAAGCGATCGATGCCATCGGTCGAGCAACGCAACGGAGGGTATGGCAGGCCATGTTTCTTCGGGTACCAGAGATGCACGCGCGCTTGATTGCGCGCCTCGACCGCGATGCCGCGGCTTGAAAATCGCTGCGCCAGCGCGCGGATGACGGCATCCTCGGCTTCCCAGGACGTATCGGGATCGAAATAGAACACGTCGTAATCGTTGATGCCGTAATCGACCGCGCGTTTGGTGAGCACGTTCCACACCGTCTGCACCAGGCAGCCGGAGACCAGCCACGCGTCCGGCAGCGACAGTCGAAACAGTTCCTCGGTGATGATTTCGTTGATGGGATTGCGCAGAGCGGCGGTGAGGAATTGGTCCTGGTTCATTGCCGTTCGCCTGGGGATCGTAGCTGGGTGGCACGAATGCCGCACGTCGTCATTGCGAGGAGCGTAGCGACGAAGCAATCCATTCTTCACTGCCGCAAGATGGATTGCTTCGCTTCGCTCGCAATTGTCGATGTTCACTAATTCGCTGATTGGATCGCGGTGGTCTTGGTAGCGGCGAAGGCCTTGGGAGTTTGCCCTGCCAAGGCCTGATG
>NZ_JADPKF010000103.1:0-938 GCF_023073815.1 Bradyrhizobium sp. 157
TAGAATCATGGGGGGCGGGCGTGCCCGTGGTGTTAGTGCACGGCTCCCTGGCAACAGGATCCGACGAGTGGCAGGCTCAGCGACCGCTGGCCGACGGCGGCTTTTGTCTGTTGGTGCCAGACCGGCGTGGTTATGGGCGGAGTCCCGCGGCTCAAGGCGAGGATTTCCTGGTCGATGCCGACGACATCGCCGAACTCATGGGCGATGGCGCCCACCTTGTGGGACATTCCTACGGTGGCCTCGCGGTCCTGTTCGCCGCTGCGCGCCGTCCCGATGCGACTCTATCTCTGACACTGTTGGAGCCAGCCGCATTCGCGCTGGGCCAGCACCATCAAGCTGCGAGGACACTCGTGGCAGAAGTTCGCTCTCTCTGGGATCAGGAGGTTCCGGACGAGGAGTGGGTCATCCGTTTCCTGCAGGCTGTGGGGAGTGATCCGGACGCTCTTTCCCCCGAACTGATCGCGGCTGCAGTGCCGCTCGTGCCCGTGTTCCGCCGCGGACGGCCGATCTTTGAGCCTGAACTGCCGCTCGCCGCGCTGGCATCGGCCGCCTTCCCGAAACTCGTGGTATCCGGTGGGCATAGTGCCGGATTCGATGCCATCTGCGACGAGCTGGCTGAACGGATCGGCGCGTCTCGGATGGTGATCGAAGGTGCCGGCCACGAGATCCAGTTCACCGGAGAGCCGCTCAATGACGCGCTACTGACGCTGTGGCGCAGCGTCTCGTAGTGCCCGGTGGTGCGAGTAACAAGTGTGGCAGTATTCCTATGGAATCGCTGATTGCAGCCGTGGCGCGTGCGCTCGAAGCGGGTGATCCCCTCGGCGCCTTGAACCGCGTGGCGTTGCGCGACGATGCTGCCGCGCCCGCACTTCGAGGTATCGCGATGGTCCAGTACGGCTTTCCGGAACGCGACTCCGATGAGCGCGAGGTCCGGATTG
>NZ_JADPKF010000024.1:0-809 GCF_023073815.1 Bradyrhizobium sp. 157
AAGGCCAAGCCGGCCAAGCGCGCCGCCGCGATCGAGGTCGACGTCCAAGAAGCCGACAAGATCGCCAACCAGTCGATCCGCGTCAACGTCGACACCCTCGAACATTTGATGACCATGGTCTCCGAGCTGGTCTTGACCCGCAACCAGCTCCTGGAAATCTCCCGCCGCAACGAGGACACCGAGTTCAAGGTGCCGCTGCAGCGGCTCTCCAACGTCACCGCCGAGCTGCAGGAAGGCGTCATGAAGACGCGGATGCAGCCGATCGGCAATGCCTGGCAGAAGCTGCCGCGCATCGTGCGCGACCTCTCGGGCGAACTCGGCAAGCAGATCGAGCTCGAGATGCACGGCGCCGACACCGAGCTCGACCGCCAGGTGCTCGATCTGATCAAGGATCCCCTGACCCACATGGTGCGCAACTCCGCCGACCACGGCCTGGAGACGCCGGCCGAGCGGCTGGCGGCCGGCAAGGGCGAGCAGGGCACGATCAGGCTGTCGGCCTACCACGAGGGCGGCCACATCATCATCTGCATCGCCGATAACGGCCGCGGGCTGAACACCGAGCGGATCAAGGCGAAAGCGCTGCAGAACGGCCTCGTCACCGAGGCCGAACTGGAGAAGATGACCGAAGCGCAAGTTCACAAGTTCATCTTCGCGCCGGGCTTTTCCACCGCCGCCACCGTCACCTCGGTCTCCGGCCGCGGCGTCGGCATGGACGTGGTGCGCACCAATATCGACCAGATCGGCGGCACCATCGACATCAAGAGCGTGGCCGGCGAAGGTTCTTCCGTCACCATCAAGATCCCGCTGAC
>NZ_JADPKF010000017.1:0-788 GCF_023073815.1 Bradyrhizobium sp. 157
CGTTGCGCGACGATGCTGCCGCGCCCGCACTTCGAGGTATCGCGATGGTCCAGTACGGCTTTCCGGAACGCGACTCCGATGAGCGCGAGGTCCGGATTGCCAGAAGCGGACATAGTACATAGCCAACTTCTTGCATTCGGGAAGTATCAAACAACCAGACGATCTCAGATCCAAGGCAGACTTCGCGTCGGGTCAGGAGGGCTCGCCTCCAGGATGCGAGCAGCACCGGCAACACCCCTTGATTTTGCGCGATCTCCGTGGTAACTACGCTTCATGATCAAAACGTCGTTCATTTGCTCGAATCAGGTCGCGAACTTCCGACGGTAGCCGGAATTTTGTACTCGCCGCGGAGTTCATCCCACAAGGCCGTGTCGCTGACCAGCACGACATGGTACTCACCGCGGCCCGTGATCCCTGCATATTTTCCCGTGCCGCCAGTGACCTCGACATTGCGTCCGGCCTCGCGTTCCAGCCGCCGGCTCGACTGCAGCCGGTTCAGATAGCCATAGATGTACAGCTTCAGGAGAACCGAGGGATGGTACGACGGCCGCCCGGTCGCCGCCGGCTCCACACCTTCGAAGCTCATCTCTGCCAAATCGAGCGCATCGACAAACACATCGATCACGCGAACAGGGTTGCTCTCGTCAATGAAGTCATCGAGGCATTCAGGCAATAGCGTCCATTGCCCACGATCCGCCTCTTCAACGAAGCGCCTCATCAATTCCCCCTTAGAATCACGGGAGAATCATAACAGCAGCACCGCGTTTTCACACATGGGGTAATTCCGG
>NZ_JADPKF010000086.1:0-181234 GCF_023073815.1 Bradyrhizobium sp. 157
CGCATCCGCTCCACGACGGAATCGAACGATTGACTGCCTTCCCCAGGGACTAGACTTGAGTGCGAGCGTGAACTGCTCGATCCGGCTCCAGCATCCCCAGTGCGCGATCTGCCAGATCGGCCAATGCCCGTCATATTCCATCTCCAATCAAGTCGAGAATGCGCAGCCTGTCTTAGACAGGCTGGCTGACGAGTAGCTGACGAAGGGCGTTTTTCCGGTTGCACAGGAAACCCACATCGCCGTGGATCGTGGTCGAGTAGCTCGGCCATTTGGCTTTGCCCTCACAGATCCGGGCAGACGGCTTTGGCGAGTAGGCCGGCGGAATCTCGCCGCCGGCCTCTCATGGATCCCAGCGTGAGACTCTCGCCTCACTGGGCTCCCATCAGGCGAACGAGCCGCGTATGCCGACCTTCCAGTGTGCGAACAACCCGGGACGTTCGCGAGATAGTCGTTCGAGAACGCGGCCGGTCTTGGCCTTGCGACCCATAAAGCGTTTGAACTTCCGCATCATCCAAGCCTCGATTGTCTGATTGACGTATCGAAGGATTGCCCCAGAGGCGCCCGCCTGAATCGACCGTAATATACAATCCCCGCCCGCAGGAGTGGATTGAGCTGCCGAGCGATGTCAGCCATTGACACATGGGTCCGTCTTCGGAGGTTCAAATCTCGGATTGCCGCCCGCATAAACTTCAGCGCCGAAGCGCTGAGCCGAGGCAGAAAACTGCAAAACACCGAGGCGCTTTGTGAGTTCTTTGCCCGTCGCGGCCGGAAGCAGTAGCCGAGGAAGTCAAACTTGCGAAACCGGGCATATGTCACGCGCGAGGAGCACGATCGGCGCGAGCGCTTCCTTCAAGTTCACTTCTGAACCGGCCCCTGCAATGGCGAAATACCAGTCGGTCCCAGCCCGCTCTCATCATTCCGAATCGTCTTGTCCCACAGCCAATCTTCGAACAGCGCGCTCCAGGTAATACGAGGGATCATCGTCAGACGAATCCGTCTCGCAGCTCTCTTGACTATCGCTATCCTCGACTTTGGAAAGATACTTTGTAGGCCTGTCTACTCGGTGCCACTGGTCGTTCTCGTTCTTCGTCCACACTTTGGGATGCTGTTGAGGATCAAGCACCCAGTTATTGCGACCCACGTGAACAAAACCCATTTCCGCTAGACGGGGTTTCATACCTCCTACGCCAGGACGTGATAAGACCAACGGATGATCGCCGTCCATTCGCAGTTCATGCTCCAGCAGGATATCGCCCGCGTTCTCGACGAGCGGGTGAGTAACGCGTAGATCTACCACGGACGTGATATCGTTACGCCCGAACTGTTGGCGAAAATGGTCTCCCTTGATCCGGACCGAGCCTCCGGCTCCTAAAAGCCCTACAGTTTCGTCACCCAAGCTGATAGCTGAAAAATCGCGCGGGCTTATCCGGATCATCGTAAGTACTGGAATGGCCTCCGCCGACAGTTGCAGCCCGCTCGGCTTTCTCCGAACAAAATCCGAGTACTCCTGCGGGTTACTGGCGATGTGCATGATGTCACTGGACAAGAATCTCTTCACTTTGCACATGAAAGATTCTCGGTCGACGATCTTGATAATGGGCGGATTGGAACGCAGGGAGTATGGCGTCGCGCCCGCCGACGACCACCCACCTCGCTCCAGGCCGGCAACCGCTTCCGCAAAACGGAGCCACCGATTCTGCCATACATCAGATCGCTCCCGCATCGGCAAAATGCACGCGATTGAGCTCGTGCCGCGGCAAGCTTTGCCGAGGAGGATATACAACCTAGTTGACCACAACCTGACCAAAGCATCTGTCCGCACTCCGATGCGACTGCCAAGCACTCTGCGGAAGACTTATTGGCCGTCAAGCTCTCTAGGATCGGGGCGCTTCGGCTCAGACGGAACAACTTGCTGACGCGCGGTCATGCACCATGCGAATTCCGGAGCAAGTCGCCCACCGATTCCGAGATGATGCACCATTCTGATCAGACGTAGAATGTCGATCACAACAACATTTTTTCCCACGTCCGGATGGAGCAGAACCGACATTGCTGGGCGAGTAACCATCACCTGGGTTTGCTAGTCCAGAAGAGTCGGCGCCCAATGTGAGCCTTGCAGGAAGACGCCGCCATGCAAATCACCAAAATCATCGCTCGCCCCACCAGAGCTGCCAGCGACAGATTGCGTTCGGTCATCAGAGCATCAGGTGCGACTAGGAGACTGAGACACAGACCTCAGACGTGCTGTCACTATCCAGGATGCGAATGCAATCCATCCAAAGAATTGATTTCACACTTCATGTGCTGCCGGGTAGGGAAAGCGCCGTGCATCACGCAACATGGTAGGTTTGCTGTCGGCAAAGCTGCGATGAGTACGTGATCATGGACGCCGCGATCGGATTGTAGGCACGGTTTTGCCCGGTGCGGCCAACTTCATGTCACCCCCCCGTCTTTGGATTGTGCGGCCGTTGAGCAGTTCATTCCACAGCGTCTCGGTGATTTTATAAAAGTTAAAAAAAGGAAGGCGCGGCAGGACGGCCTCGTTATGGCGTTCTCCAGCTGAGCGTAGCCGCGCTTGGCCATCACTGTCGCTCCGGTGATCGGAGCACGAAGGAGGCTCACCTTCCAGGCCGAATGAGGAAGTTCGTTGCTCAAGCACGGAACGTCTGCCGGCGTGTGAGGCTTTGCAAATTGAGGGCCGCGATGCAAATCGCCTATCATCGCTGCTCCCCCATCAAACCTGCGGCCGTGCGGCTGCGCTCGCCATCGGAAGCATCGATCGTGATGAGGAGATTTAGATCCAGACCATGGAACGGCATTGTCACTGATCCGCCATGTGAATGCATCGATCCAAACCATCGATTTCACCAATCAATGTGTTCTCGGCAATCATCTCGACCTCACGATGTCTGCGACAACTGCCGGGATTGTTCCGGCGCTGAGCGGGGTGCTGCCCGCCTATCGATGCATTTGATTGATTGCCGCCTATGTCCCGGTGGCAAGAGCCACATTCGACGTCACCAAGATGCATGCGCGCCACGTGAGACAGTGAACAACGCCAGTCGAGCTTACAAGGGAATCCCGATCCAGTATGCGATTCGCCAGTACCGCTGCTCTTCGTCTATTCCGGATTCTAACGCTTACGCGGAGGCCGGACTGTTCAATTCCGCTCGGGGGTGGTCATGCTCGAACGTGACGTGGTGGTTGTCTTGGCGTGACTTGATAGGAGGTCGTGGAATGCGAACGCTACTCGTTGATCATGAGACGGACCCAGCGCGCGTTGTACAAGATGCGCTCTCCGATTGCGGTTTTGCCGTTGACGTAGCGTGCACCCTGGACGAGGCGGCCGCCGCTTTTTGTTGCGCCAGCTATGACATTCTCTTGCTCGAGTTGGTTCTACCGGATGGAGACGGCTTGGATTGGCTGAAGCAGTTGAGACGTGACGGACATTCGATGCCTGCCGTGATGATGAGTAACTTCAACGAGCTCGGTAGGCGGATAGCACTATTTAATGGCGGTGCGGACGACTTCCTGCCCAAGCCCGTATCTACTGATGAACTCATCGCACGGATGCGCGCTACTCTGCGCCGATCAACGCAAATGACGGCCCCCATCGTTACCTTTGGCAATCTACGATTCGATTCGATCGGTCGGCAAGCATCGGTCAATGGTCGACCGCTGAAGATTGCCCGCCGCGAGGTGTGCATTCTCGAACATCTGCTCAGCCGCGCCGGCCGCACCGTGGCTCGCGCGTCATTGGAGGATAGCCTCTATGCATTTGACGACGAGGTCTCCACCAATGCGCTTGAGGTCGGAATCTATCGTTTGCGCGGTCATTTGAGTCAGTCCGGTGCGACGCTACGGATCAAAACCGCGCGCGGGATCGGCTACGTCCTTGAATTGAAATGCGCGGCATCGACCGCGTAGTCAATCGAACTTGAAAGAAAAGACCATCTTGAGCATCATTCTTGACAAGCATGCCGGCGTCACTCGAGGATCGATCGCCGCCAACGGCCTTTCGTCCACCTTTCTTCCTTGTCTTTCGCAGCTTTTGTGCGTGGTCGTCCTGCTATTCCCGGCTGCTGCCGTAGCTCAGATCAAGCGGGATGATGTAGGCGGGCCGCAGCGTACGGCTCCTGACGGCATTAGCGGAACGCTGACCCTTTCCTCTTCGTTCGGTAAGACGATTCATCTGCCAGCGCCAGCTGCGAGCATCTTTGTCGCCGATCCTACGGTCGCGGACTATCAGGCACCTTCGAACAAGACCATCTTCGTTTTCGGCAAAAAATCCGGGCGGACCAGCTTGTTCGCACTGAGCGAGGGCGGGGAGGCTCTCGCTGAACTGCGTGTTGTCGTCACGCAGCCGATCGAGGATCTGCGCGCCGCACTGAAAGCCCAGGTCGGCGACTATCCCATCCAGGTAAGCTACACCCCGCGCGGGGCCATCCTTAACGGTACGGCGCCCAATGCGGAGATCGTGGATATAGCCATGAAAGTGACCGAGCAGTTTCTTGGGTCTGGTGCGCTCGTGGTCAACAAGATTCAGGTGGCTGGGTCATTGCAGGTGAATCTGAGCGTGCGGGTGGCGGAGGTCTCCCGGAGCGCCATGAAGGAGCTCGGCGTCAACCTCTCCGCTTCCGGTCAAGCTGGCCCTTTCACTCTCGGCTTGGTCAGTGGCAGTGGTGGTGGATACGGCGCGGCGCAGGGCGGCGGTACGGCGAAGATGGGAGTCAACACTGGCCATGTGAACGTCAGCGCTATGCTCGATGCACTGGCTCACGAGCGCCTCGCTTCCGTACTTGCTGAACCGAACCTCACCGCAATGTCAGGCGAATCCGCCAGCTTCCTCGCCGGCGGCGAATTTCCCATTCCGGTGTTGCAGGACAATCGGCAGGTCTCTGTCGAGTTCCGTCACTTCGGCATCAGCCTGGAGTTTGTGCCGACCGTTCTCAGCAATAATCAGATCAATATCCGGGTGAAGCCTGAAGTCAGCGAACTATCGTCACAAGGTGCTGTCAACATCAACGGCATCTCCGTGCCGGCTCTCTCCACCCGGCGTGCGAACACGGTCGTCGAGCTCGCCAGCGGCCAGAGCTTTGCAATTGGTGGGCTTATCCGGCGCAACTTCAGCACTGAGATCACGACTTTCCCTTGGCTCGGCGACGTTCCGATTCTTGGTGCGCTGTTTCGCTCATCGTCATTTCAACAGGAGGAGACGGAACTCGTGATCATCGTCACGCCTTACGTCGTGCGGCCAAGATCGAACTCGAAGCAGATGAGTGTGCCCACCGACCGCAGCGCTCCGCCCTCAGACCTCGCGCGCAGTCTGACGAACACATTGGCAACGCGCTCGCCTGTTCGCAGTGCTCCCCCGATAAGCGTACCAGGCGCGATAAGGGGCACCGGCCACATGATCGAATGAGGATTCGACCAATGAGATTACGATTCGTGCGTCCCCTCATCTGTCTGGCGGCCAGTCTAGGTGGCTGCGCAAGCACCGCGCCGACTTACCTCGAACCGACCGCGCAAGCGATCCTGGTTGAACAGGAGAAGAACGTCTTACTGTTACAGACCCTTGGAGGGCCCGAACGGCAGCGTCTGCGTTATTTCATAGCGAGTACCAGTCGCGGTCGGTATGACGCGCTCCATCTTGATATCGTCGGCTCACGTCGGCTCCGGGCGCAGATAGCAGCTGAGGCCCGCGCAGTGGGCGTCGACGCTCACAACATCCGCCTGTACGGTCCATTCATCGATAGGCGTGATGGCTCTGCCGCCCGAATCGAGGCGATTACGTACGAGGCGCACCCTCCCGTTTGTCCGTCGATTGCGATCGTCGGCCCTTCAGTGAACGACAATTCTTTCGATCCGACGCTTGGCTGCTCGATCCGCAACAACTTGGCGGGCATGGTCAACGATCCGCGCGACTTGATTGACAATCAGGCCGTTGTGCCGAGTGATGGCAATCGTGCGGCCATTCCCGTTGCCACATACAAAGCCTTCGCGACCGGCAATAACAGCAGCTTGGGTATAGCTAACAACAAGCCGCTATCAGATCCCACGTCTGCCGGCACCCAGACCGTGCAGCCGTCTCGATAGCGAGAACATCAGTCATTCGATGCGACCTCATTCACAACACGAACTAGACTTGGCCGGCGGCAAGGAGAGCTTTTGCGACAGCCTCGAAATACTGGACAGGAATGGAATTGCCAAGGCTAGCGTTGCGGATTAGCTCACGGACCAGGACGTGATCATCGACGATACTGAGACGAAGGCGCCTCGCTTCATCAAAGAGCCGTGAAGCCGCCTCCCCATCGCCGCGGCAAACCAGGACCGGGACGCCCGTTTCGCCACGGATGTAGCGTACCCCGACCAGCAGCTCGCGTCCAGTCAAGATCAATGTCGCGCGACGCACGCCGAGTGGAGACTCGCTCGCCTGCTCCCGCCGAAGGCGTCGGTGTTCGCGTTTCACCTCCGGACTGCCTTGCTGCTCCTTGTCCTCGCGCTTCATATCGCTCTTAGTCATGCGCATGCCGCGCAAAAACAACCAGCGCTGGACGAGGAGATCGACCAATCCGCCGATCAGAAATGCACCACTTGCAATCCCGATCAACAGTTTCACTTGAATGAACACGAACTCGAAGCAGCCCGTGCCGCAAACCGGCAGATAGACCAGTGTCTTCCACGCGCCGACAACGACGAGAAGAAAGATCGCGCCGAGGCAGAAGACCTTGAACAAGGTCTTGCCAAGCTCGATGAGGGAACGCAAAGAAGCGATGCGCTTCAGTCCGTTGATGGGATCAATGTTCTCGAATTTCGGCGTCATCGGCTCCGAGGAGAACACTAATCCACCATTGGCCAGGACCGTCGTCAGAATTGCGCAGGTGACCATACTCCCAAGAAGCGGGCCAACAATTCTCAGTGCAAGTTCGGGCAAGACGCCGAGCGCAAGATCGACCGCAATATTGAACGGCTTATCAAGCAGCTTGTCAGTCAGCATGAGCGCTTCCCGACATTTGTCGTAGATGGAACTCGCTTCTATCCAGAGATAGCCGAGACCGGCGCAAGCGCTGAGGGCCCTGACTAGATCCGTGCTATGCGGAACCACGCCTTTCTTGCGCGAATCGCTTAGCTTCTTTTCAGTGGGGGCGAGCGTTTTCTCTTCGCTCGTGTCGCTCACTTCAGTTTCCTTTCAAGCCTCTCCAGCTCTCGGCTCGACTGCATGATTTCGGATTGCATGTATTCGATGAGATAGATCGTATAAGTGACCATGACGATCGCAAAGCCTATATTCTTGATCGTCAAAGATAGGTCCCGCGGGTTGAATTGCGGCGCAAAGCGCCCGAGCAGGAGCGCTGATATGTCGGCCAGCAAGAGGAAAGCTACCACCGGTCCAGAGACCAGGACGGCGGTACGTATGATGCTGTCGAGCACGCCCCACAACTCCAGTGTCCCTTGCATGCTCAGCGTGGGTCCAAGCTGATAAGCCGGCCAAACCAGATAGCTGCCGTAAAGTCCGCTGATCATGGTTTGCAGGCCGCCCGACACGACGAAGATGGTGATCGCGGTGGTACCGATAAGCAGTCCCGTCGCCGAAGCCTGACTGCGTGTCGCGGGATCGGCGGGAGTGACCACGCTGCTGATGCCCCTCTGCGCGTCGATGAACTCGCCGACGGCCTGAAGACTCCAGAGGGGAATACTGAGCAGGGCGCCGATCAGCAGGCCGACACACGTCTCCTTAAGACCGAGTAGCGGGATGTTGAGCAGACGGGTGTCCGGATCTAGCTCCTTCAGGCGATCGGCGATGTGCGCCAAGTATGGTAGTTCGAGCGCAACGGCCAGGCAACCGCGGATCAGGCCCCCGATCTGCGGACGCGTAAATACGGGAAGCACCAGCATAATGCCCACGGGGCGGGCCGCACCAAGGCTGGCAGCAACGACGAGTTCGATGGTCGCCTGGATCAGACTTTGCGTGCCAGTGGTTGACAGATCATACATGCCGGCGCTGCTAGTAGCCCGTCGTGAGCGCGGGAAAATCAGTGAAGATCTGCTTGGCTAGTTCGATGAGCGGGACGCTCAGCACCGGAGAAAACAAAGCTATAATCCCAACAATGACCAAAAGCTTCACAGTCAGTGGCAATGTCTGATCCTGGATCTGTGTTGCCGCCTGGATGATGCCGATGACGGTTTCGGCGACCGCCGCTGCAATGAGCGGAGGCAGAACCCAGGTCATGAAAAGCACCAGTGATCGGCTCATATAAGGGAGAATAGTGGCCTCATCCATGCTCACCCTCCAGGTGTTGTATAGCTCAGCACTAGCCCGTGCATAAGCCGCGACCAGCCGTCAATCGCCACGAATAGAAATAGTTTGAAAGGAACTGAGATCACTGTCGGAGACACCATTGACATGCCCATGGCCATCAGAATGGTCGTTACGATCAGATCGATAGTGATAAACGGAAGGTATAGTAAAAACCCGATTTCGAAGGCACGCTTGAGTTCTGAGATTAGAAAAGATGGGACGAGAATGACAAAATCATCGGCTGTGGCTCTGCCGCGCATCTCTTCCGGCCAGACACGTTCGGTCGAGGACAGGAAGAAGCCTCGCTGTTCTTCATTGGTGAAGTTCTTGAGATAGCCTCGCAGCGGCTCCTGCCCCTCTTTCGCAGCGGCTACCCAATCCTCGAGCGTTTGATAGCGGAGCTGCAGATCGGCGACTCGATTGTAGCTCTGCTCAAAGACGGGGGCGCTCGTAAAGGCGGTGAGCATCAATGCTGCGCCGTATAGAACGATGTTCGGTGGAATCGACTGGGTCCCAAGCGCATTGCGAACGAGGAAGAGAACGACAGATACCTTTACGAACGCCGTGGTCGTGACGACAGCGAAGACCAACAAGCCGAGCGCGGCCGTGACCGCAAGAAGCGGCAGTATTGCTGGTTCAATGTTAGTCATTGCCCGCTAACCCGCCACGCAGTCTAACGCCGAGCTCGTCCCCAATACGTACTATGTCACCACTCCCGATACGTACGCCGTTTGCAAGGATATCGACCGGGCCATCGACCGGCCGGCCAAGTTCGAATACATATCCTTCGCTGATGCTTCTCAAGGCTCCCAGCGTGATGGGCCAGCGGCCGCATTCGAAGACAAGCGAAATCTCAATATCGTCGAGATCGGCTTCCGAAGGCGGCTGCTGTGAACCGGGTAGTGTCGTCATATGCGCATACTCCAGAGGGCGCGGCCGCAAGCGAAACGGTCCGTGCAGGATCAGGCGGTTGCCAGTGACATCTGCCGCGGTCCATAACCGGCCCGCAGTGAGGATGATCTGACCGCGGGCGAATGGCATTACATCCGGCAACAAAGCGTCGCCCTTACGCGTTTTGCGAAGAAGCGAGGCTGACGCCCGGAGGGAACCGATCTCTCCTGCAACTGTAACGGGTAACTGTGCGGAGACCTCACACAACTGTCGCGGCAATTGGCCGAGCAGCTCGCCTAAGGCGCGGAACGCCGGCGGTATCGGTCCATCAAGAGGCGAGAAAAGAAATAGGCGACCTTTGCCACTGACCGGACCGTAGATGATGTCGAGTTCGATATAAGGCCCGTTCTTCTCGGCCTTTCCAACATGAAGGAGTCGCAGTTGCTGCTCTGTCTCAGTCTCCAGGCGCGCGAGCAACGGTTCAAGTGCAAGTTCGAGAACCAGCGAACGACTTGGCTCGGAAAGTAAAGCTAGGCCACTCTGTACTGTCGAGATCAAGGCCTGGGCAAGCGCATGCGGCATCGACAACACGAGCGCATCATCGCCGAGGCCCCAAACGCAATCGAGCATCGACAGAGCCGGAGGCTCCTCCTGCCACACAACTCGTTCCAGTCGCACCGATAGCGGCTTGTCACAAAGATTACTCCGCAAAGAGGCGGAGGGCCGCACGTTTCTGTTGAGCCACGAGACGAGACTCCGCGTTAGACTCTGGCCCGGCTCGTACCTCACGTATGCGTCCGCGCGAGTTGCAGGAGGCGGCTGTACAGGGCAGCGCATTTGCTTCCCAACTGGACTAGCGGTCATCAAATTGAACCGCCCGCCACCGGCGTGGGCAAACCCCTCCCATGGCGAAGCAAGACTTCATCATCAGCCTCTAGCTCGGCTGTCACTTCCGAATGGGTATCGGCCGCACGCCGGACGTCGGTCTCGATTTGTCGCCATTTATGAGTCGCTGCGGAACGCTTCGCCCAGTGCGCACGCCTCTCGGATGCCGCTGTCTCGGCCTGCTTTTGAGCGATACGCGCCTCCTCAAGTGTGCGGCGTTTCGAGGTGATCTCAATCGCGAGCCTCTCAAGGGTGAGCTGGCAATGATCGAGTTCAACGACGGACAAGGTACCGACCGACATCAATTGTTGGTAAACCTCCGCCTGGGCATGTGTATGATGCTTTTCAGCAATTGCAAGTTCCTGCCATGCGTGCTCCGCGGCCGAGGTCGCGATATGACGCTTGGCTTCCATATTGGACAACTCACTACGAGCACTACGCTCGCGCATATCCTTCACTTGCCGCAAGCTCGAAACGTGTATGCAACTCATGCGGTCAGACGGCACATCCATGTGACGGTTTCCTCAAAAGTGGACGCATCGTTTTCACCTTGGCGTAAAAACTCGCGCAGATCATCGATCGAAGCGACAGCTCGGTCCGTCAGCGGATCGCTGCCTTGCTTGTATTCGCCAACCTTGATCAAAAATTCCGCCTCTGCATGACGGGAGATAAGATCACGGAAGAGGGATGCTGCCTTGCGATGCGGTGCAGATACGACGGCATCCATGACGCGGCTGCGGCTCGACAGTACATCGATGGCGGGGAAATGCGCCCGCGCCGCGAGAGAGCGTGAAAGAACGATATGACCATCGAGAATGCCACGCGTTTCCTCGGCGATTGGATCGCCCGTGCCGTCACCTTCCACAAGCACGGTATAGAAGGCCGTGATTGAGCCACGCTCACTCATACCAGCGCGCTCCAGCAAACCTGGCAACATTGCAAAGACAGAGGGAGGAAAGCCCCGGCGGGTCGGTGGCTCACCGGCAGCAAGCCCGATCTCGCGCATAGCGCGGCTAAATCGCGTCAATGAATCCATCATTAGAACGACGCGCAGCCCTTGTTCGCGAAAATATTCGGCGAGCGCGGTTGCCGTATAAGCACATTGCGCCCGCTCCGTCGCTGAGCGATCGGAGGTCTCAACGACGACGACCGTGCGGCGGAGGGCCGTCTGCCCAAGATGCCGCTCGATGAATTCACGCACTTCGCGTCCACGCTCGCCTATCAGCGCAACCACGATCACGTCAGCGACCGCGCCTTTTACGATCTGCGACAATAACGTCGACTTGCCGCCACCAGGCTCTCCATAAATGCCGATGCGCTGGCCTTCGCCGCATGTCAGAAGACCATCCAAGGCGCGAACACCGAGTGGCAGAGGGCGATCGATGATGCACCTCGTCATTGGATTTGGCGCTTTGCCGCGCAGCGGACGCGTCTCCACGGCTTTGACTGCGCCCTTGCCATCGAGGGGACGGCCGAAGCTGTCGATCACCCGGCCAAGCAAATTGGGGCCGACCGGCACTTCGTGCATTCGGCCAGTGGCAACGACTTCTGCGCGGCCGGACATGCCTTGCAGGTCACCGATCGGCGTCAGCAACACGCCGTCCTGCAAGAGACCGATCACCTCGGCCTCAAGCGACCATCCCGTGCGCGGATCCTTGAGCACACAAACTTCTCCAATACGCGCATCCGGCAAAACTGCATGGATCAACGTGCCGATCGCCCGCGTGATCCGCCCGCGTACGACACGCGTGTCCACATGCCTTGCCGTAGTTCGCAGACGAGCCAGCGCCGCGCGCAGAGTCCCATCTCCATCAGGACAGCTATGGTCTGGTCTCGGCGCCGTCACTATTCGCCTGCCTCATGATCTAACCCAAAGCCCAAACGCAGTGCGCGGAGCTGCGCGTCAAGTCCGAGATGGATATTGCCAAATTCGCTCCACAGCACGCATTCGTTCGCTGACAGCGCCGGATCCGGAATAATTCGGACCGCGGGCCGGTCCTCCCGTCCGTCGCACGCAGCAAATTCGCGCGTAAGCACATCAGCATCCATGGGGGACGCATGAAGGGACAGTTTCGCCCCGCCATATCTGTGCGAAATCGTGTGACGAACCGTTCTCACCAACATCTCGCCGGGATCGAAATCGCCCAATAGATCAGTTACGATGTCCATCACGAGCGCTGACAGTTCCTGCTCCAAAAGGACCCTTCGTCGTGCCACTTCCGAGGCAGCCTGCGCGACCAGCTGTGCCATTTCCTCGGCGCCGGCCCTCACCCCCTCGGCATGGCCGCGCGCACGCTCCTTCTGATAAGCTCTGCGCGCCCAGCCGCGAACCCGCTTCAGATTGCGCTCGGCTACGGCACGCGCCTCGAGGGCGCTCTGCCAAATCTCGAGATCCCTCGCCGCTATGAGTGGCCCAAGCGGGCGGATGTGCGGAGCGACGGGCGGCACAGTTTCGTCGGCTGTCATCCCGCTGGGGCCTCCCTCGCCAATTGGGCCAACACCGGCGAAAACACTTGGCCCGCGGCATCGCGGTGTTCAGTCGCAGGATTGTCGGCGGCCGTTCCGACAGCTAGGCGTAGAAGCACGCGGCGGCAATCAAGCGTTGACGCTTCATCGAGCCAAGCGCCGAGGCAGGCATGTCCATCGTCTTCAATCCCTAGCGCGAGTTGTTGAGGATCAGCAATTAATCTGGTCGAAACCGCATGCGCTGCATGTCGGATCCCGAAAGCCTGCACCTCGGTACCGACGTGCTCGACCAGAACGGCGACATCGTGCTTTGAAATCAGCCTTGTCAGCGAACGGGCATGCCAAATGCCGCCGGCGAGCAGGGCAGCCCTGCTCGGATCATGCCCGAGGAGAAGGTCTGGCCCGAAGTCACTTCCGTTCAAGCCCATTTCATCTTCAAGCAGCAACGCTTGCAGTCTTATCTGCAGCCTAGGACTCTTCTGCAGTCGCGCCAACGTCGCGGCCGAGAGGTTCGCGTCAAGTCGCGCGGCAAGGCGGGTCGGATGAATCGTGGCAGCAAGCTTACGAATACCTACAGAGGCTAATTTCAGCGGATCATGCCGCTCGGCAGACGGATTCGGTCTCGTCATGTCGGATACCACACTACGCCGCATTAGGCTTAGTCGCTTTGCGAATCATCTCGATAGCAGAGACACCCGAGCGCCCACCAACAGCGCTAACTTTCTGAGATGATTGCCTGCGCTGACGCCCACGAGCGCTCAGCAAGACGCAGGATAGCACGCCGAATACAGACCCGCCGAGCCCCATGCCAACCGCAACCAATGGCGTTGAAATGACTCCAGATGCTTGGGCGAAACCAGCCGCAGCCGCCGGTCGCGGCTCTTGTGCGGGCCGCTCGACTGAGACGAAAACAACAGCCACCTTGTCATAGGATAAGCCCTCGATGCTGTTGGCGACGAGCATTTTAATCTGCGGCAGCAAAATTGAGAGATTTGCCCTCGAGTCATGCCGGATGAAAACCGACGCCGAAGATGGCGTGGTGTCACGTCGCAACAGGTCGTTCTTTGGCAGAACAACGTGGACGCGCGCCGAGAGGACACCATCGATATCACTGATCGTGCGAGATAATTCCTCGCTCAGCGCATAGACGTAACGGGCGCGCTCCTCGATTGGCGAAGCAATCAGACCCGCCGCGCTGAACACTTCGCCGAGACTCTTGAAAGCGTGGCGCGGCAACCCTTCGCCATTCAGCAGGTCGATTGCGGAAGCAATCTGAGTCTGCTCGACCTGGATCGTGATAGTCCCGTCCTTAGCGGCAACGCGGAGCGCATCGACCCCGTTTTTGAGGAGGACCGCAAGCATCTCATTGGCCTCACGCTCCTGAACTTTCGTGTAGAGATCGGCTTTGCAACCAACCAGGGCAAGCAGGAGCGGCAGCAGAGCCAGAAGTTGAACCCGCTTGCGGAATGGGCGCGCCTGACCGCTTTCGCGATAGATTAAACCAATCATTCGCCCCACTCAGCCCGCCGATATCAGCTTGTTCAGAGATGAACCGAGGCTACCGATGCCATTTGAAATGAGTGTTACCTGGATGGCGCTGTCAGAAACATCCTTCAAATTCGCCAACATCGCCTCGAAGTCACCCGCGCCACTGGGGGTGCCCGGCACACCTGCTTCCGCTTTGCCCGGTTGCAGCAAAAGGGGCTCCGATGCCGGCCCGGCCTCCGCACCTTTTGGAACTGCATTGACCGGATACATCGCAGAAAGATTTTGGAGGATGCGATCGCCCAGCGGGCTCGCCTGTGTTGTTGCACGCGATACCTCGGATGTCGGCGGAACGGCCGCCGCTTCCGTTACTGAAGGCGCAAGGTCTTGAACCGAAGCCGCTTGCAAGAGACTCTGCTGAAACTGGACCTGCGCGTCGACAACTGTTGCCGAAAAGGCCTTGGACAGGCCTTCTAGATTGTGAGAAATCGGCGCAGCGCCTAACATCATCATGGAAAGACTCGCTCTCATCGAGATGTGATACGACCAGCCGTTCAAGCCGATTAGCGGCTTAATGTCCTAGACAGGCCAGCTGACGACAAGCTGACGAGTTCGCCCGCACATCGCCATCTAAAGATCACGTTTCGCGTTCACGTACCAAACGTACTCCTGTTAGTTTAAGTCAAAGAGAACCATGAATGCTCATCCGATCCATAATCCCGCACGTTTTGAACGGAGTTCTGTGTGTCGCCGTTTTCGTTTCCGGCGGAATACAGATCGCGCGCGGCGCTCCCCTGTCGCTGCCCTCGACCCCTTACCGGTATACGGTTCTGGATCAGGAGCTTTCTGCCGCGCTGCAGGAATTCGGCAACAACCTCAATATTAAAGTCACCATCAGCGCCGAGGTGAAGGGTCGGATTCGCGGGCACATGCCGGACCTACCACCGCGCGAGTTCCTTGACCATCTGACTCAGCTCTACAATCTTCAATGGTATTACGATGGGCTCGTGCTTTACGTCTCTACCGCAAAGGAAGCGCAAACTCGTCTGCTTCTCCTAACTTCAATCAGCTGCGACGCGCTCAAGGCAACCCTCGATGCGCTCGCCATTTCCGACGAACGCTACATCATGAGATCGGCTCCGGGAAATGGCCTAGTCCTTGCGTCCGGTCCACCACGCTTCATCGCACTCGTGGATCAGACGCTCAATGGTCTTGTGGCGGAGGCGCAGGCGCGACCTCGCTCCGTCGAGATGCCGTCCCGGGAATCTGTGCTGATGTTATATCGCGGCGCCTCCGCGACGGTCGTTCGGGATGGGCGAACTGAAGGCCCGTACTCTTCAGACATGCCGCGCCAGGAGGGTGCCTTGCCTGCGCGAGGGCCGGCCCCAAGATGATACTGAGACGAGCTTGTTTCCGAATTCCTGTTAGCCGCGCTCCTCAATGAGTCCGTTGCGCGGGTTGTGCAGGGAGCCTGGACCGATCGTCCGATCAGACGCCGTACAAGCATGCGAGACGTGCGTCTCGTAAATCGACTCCAGACCCACAAGAATTGCCGTTGCACCACCTTGTGTTCCAGTATGGGGATGGCCGGTCGCCGTCCGTATTGAAGAAAGCGGGATTCTTGTTTCTCGTATTCACGTTCGCGCGGAAAAGGTGGATGCTTTTTCGCAATGGTCTGACCGGTTTGGCATTCCCTTCATTATGTTATCACGAGACAAGGCGAGCGCATCGAGACAGCGCTTTGATGCACTGCATGAACTCGCACACGTTTTACTTCATCGGAAGGTGACACAAGAGCATCTAAACAACCGCACGACTTATAAGATCTTGGAGAAGCATGCTGACCAGTTTGCAAGTTTTATGCTGCTTCCTGAGCGTGACTTCCTAGACGAGCTATACGCCCCAACATTGGATGGCATGCTCAGTCTTAAGGAGAGATGGGGCGTTTCGGTCAGTGCAATGATAATGCGCTGCAAGTCGCTCGACATCTTGGATGATTTGTCGGCCAAGCGCTTATGGATGGCGCCGATGGCGCAAAGGTGAACCATTTGACGGTAAAATGGAAACAGAATCGCCTCACCTCATTCGGCGCTGCTTCGAAATGTTGTGTGAAGCTAATATCCAATCCATTACCGACATCAAAAACGCTCTGCCATTCCCTCTGGAGGACTTAGAGGAATTGGCAGACCTTGAACCGCCGGCATCTGCCTCGGACATCAGTGTATTGGGAGCGTTTTCGGCGGACGCGTCGTGCGCGCAGGTCTGCATGGCCGGGCCTCGCATATTAGCCATGACGGCCGGGGGCTTTTCACAGGACTCCCGTCCCCACTTTGCGTCGGCCGCTACCATTCTCTTGTCGTCGAGTTCGACGAGGTCTTCTCGCGGGATCTCATGGTGACAGCGCGTTCGGAAGAGGGCGAGGTCATGGCTCTCGCACATCGTTATCAACCAACTTACGGCCTGCCGTTTCACCCCGAATCCATACTTACGCAACGATGGCACGTGCTGCTCACAGACTTCTTACGGCTCGCAGAGACTTCCTGCCGATAAAACTCTCAGATCATTGCGCAGATGCGCATTTAAACTTGCGGAGGCGGACGCGAGCACGAAAAGGGCCTCCGCGAGAAGCGCGCGATCGAAGTCGTCGAGGGTGGTGCTCGAAGGTACAGCTGGTTATGATCGGCGGAAACAGTTGCTGTGCAACGCTCCGGCAGCAGCCGTCACCTGTAGCGGGCAAGATCAACGCATGAACAGCACCTCTTCTTCACCAGTCAATGCGATCGCAGCCGAGCTTGCCGGCCTCGATCCCGCATACGCGCCGACGCCACTCCTGAACCTTCCGGCGCTGGCGGAGCGGCTCGGAGTGGCGCAGGTGCTAGCGAAAGACGAGGGCCGCCGCATGCTCGGCAGCTTCAAGTCGCTTGGTGGCACCTATGCCGGGTTGCGCGCGCTCGCCCGGGCCTCGCGCATGCAGGTGGCCGACCTTCTCGCGGCCCGACCTAAGGGGCAGCCGACCCTGGTCTGCGCCAGTGACGGTAATCACGGGCTCGCGGTAGCTGCCGCCGCGCGCTTTGCCGGGGCGCCCCGCCCGCGTGTTCCTGCACGAGGGCGTGCCGAACGCGCGCGCGCGCCGCATCGAGAACCAGGGTGCCGAGATCGTGTGGGTGCCGGGCACCTACGACAATGCAGTTGATGCGGCCGCAGCCGCGGCCTGCCAAGGCGCCGGCATTCTTGTCGCCGACACGACCGACGATCCGAACGACCCCATCGTTTGCGACGTCATGGCGGGATACGGCGTCACGGCGGCGGAAATCCGCGATCAAGTAGACTTCGCCGGCCATGGGCGTCCGACACACGTCTTTATACAAGCTGGTGTCGGCGGACTCGCCGCTGCCATCGCCGAGGGCCTCTGGGGCTGGCTGGCACCTCCGGGATGCATCGTGACGGTCGAGCCGGAAACCGCCGCGTGTCTTGCGCCCGCGCTCGCGGCCGGTCGCCCGATTCGGGTGATAGGCGATCTTCGAACATCCGCGGAGATGCTCTCCTGCGGCCAGGCGAGTGCGCCCGCCGTTGCGGTGCTCAGGCGTCACGGCGCTCGGGCCATTACCGTGCTCGAGGCGGAATTGGTGGATGCTGTTCGCGTACTCTCCGCCCATGATGGCCTCGCCACCACGCCGTCCGGTGCAGCGGGCCTGGCGGGTGCCATGGCTGCTCTCGCAGACCCGAGCCATACAAGCGATCTCGGACTCGACCGGTCGAGCCGCATTCTCGTCCTCCTCACCGAACGCGACTGGGAGGACCGAACGTGAGCAGCGCGATCTTCGCTCTTAGTTCGACTTGCATCCTCTCAGTGATGCCATGTCTGGCAGGCTCGAGGCTTCATGATTGGATCATCGGCGGTCCGTCTCCGGCTCGGGAACCAGCGGTGCGCCCCCGACGGAAACCGGCCCTTCTGGTTTAGGCGGGCGAGTGGCTCTTGTAGTCGGCTTTGAAGCGGCCTGGGCTGCTGGCGGACGAATATCTGCAGGAAGAGGCGCAGCAATGTTCTGCAGAGACTCAATTCTTGAGGTCAGGGCTGCGATTTGATCTAACATCCGTTTCAAATCGGCTTGCTGCGCATCGATGTTGCGGTTAAGCGCTGAAATCTCCTCGCTCACCTCCTGTTGCCCCGACCGAATCTCCGAAAGGGCCGCCTTGTCTTCAGGTGACAACGCCGGCATTGGGACGACTTCACGTGCCGCTGACGCCTCGATCATTCGGTCGATATGGGGCCAGTAAAATGCACCCCCAACGCATAGCCCGATGAAGACGGCGACAAATCCAAAAACCCACGGAAGGCGTCTTGATGACTTCTGCAAGACGGGCGGCAATTCCGAACCGTTCGCTTGATCAATCACATCCATCATTCTTTCTCTCGATCTATAATGGCTCTCGTTGCCGCGATAGTAGATGACGGTCAAGAGCGTCCATGCGAAAGTACTTGGTCATGCGCAGAAAGATATCGGGAAAGATCATGCCGCTTCAGCGTCCAACACGACTCTCGTTCAACGAATCGATGTTTTACCGCGCCAACAGGCACTCGGCGCATTAACGCTGCACAGGCAATGAAAAAACGCACGATACGATCGCGGCCATAGCTCTAAGTACACTCGCGATGGCGCGGGCTCCTCCGCACTGGCGGCAATCTGCGGGGCGCACTGTCGAAAGATAAACAAGCACGCTCGCAGAAGGCCAGAAGGCGGGCTCAGCTAGCTTTTCAGATCAACTCTGCGCCCGAATGGATGGCTTTAGGCAAAGTTAAGCTAGCCGATTGAGAAATGACGAATCGCGAGCTATAAGAACGGGCGTTATCTGCGCGAGTCTAACAGCGAGCCATTTGACCAGGATCATGAGCCAGGAGCCACGGCTCCCTATGCCGGAATTTACCGGTGCATGGGCTGGCATCGCGAGATCGGCATCGCAGCGGGCCACGTCTTACCGCCACAAGGACATCATACGCACGCGGTGAATTTTTCAAGCTGACCACCCGATAGTTCGCAGACTTACTCGGAAATACAAGGAATATTGATTTTTGACGACTGAGTGGGCTTATCTTTTCGACTTTGCAAGCCTAACAGCCTGCATTGAACGCGGCGGCAATTTCGCGGCGAGCTTAGAGCAAGCGCATCAGGTGTCAGCCGTTTCATAATTGCGATGGAGTTGGCGGGGAATTCTTCGGAATGCGTGGACTTCTGATCGTTTTTGTGGCGCTTACAATAGTGTTGGCAGCACGCGGCCGGCACCAAGATAGCTTTGTGCCGCGGCTGACCGCGTCCCTGCCGCCAGTCAACGTGCCCTAGTCTTATGATCGTGGTCGAGTAGCTCGGCCATTCGGCTTTGCCCTCACAGATCCGGGCGGGCGGCTTTCCCGCACCCGGCTGTTCCCGGGGGTAACCCGCGTCATATCCGCGCCTGTGCCCAAGTGCGAGTGATGCGTGGAACGAGCAGACGGAAGCGTGCCGTCAGGGTGTCGAACTCGGACCAGCCCATGCGCCGACTTTTCTGGCTCCGCCGTCTCAGACAACGCAGCCAGGTCCGACGTACTTCGCGGTAGAAGCCGTTGAGCGCTTCGGCCGCCGGCGTATGTCAGGGTGAGCACGAACACCTGTGCCCTTCGCCGCGCGCGCATTTAGGACAGCCTTTGGTATGTCGGAAGGTGCGCTCCAGCTACGAACCGCGCAGCAACTCGCCGGTGGCCGGCAGCTTGCCGACGAGCTTGTCGCGCGCTTTAACGGTTCGCTCACTAATGATCCATAAGAATGAATCAATGGCAGCCTAACCAGTCAAGCGCCGATCCGTTCGACCTTGCAGTTTTCCGCCGACCGGCCGACTCTGAATTCAGACTGCGTCCACCTAATTTGCGCTGGGAAGTAGTCTAGCCGCCTTCAAGTGCCTTCGGAGTTTGGGCTCAACCTTTGTTGCGGTGTGCTCGTCTTTGAGGACGGCACACAGGCCGGAGCGGTATTCATCGTGTGGAGTTAAGAGTCGACAGTGGCTCGTCCGCCCGAGCGCTTGCGGAAATCAGCGTGAGACACGAGTCACTTCCAAAAAAGAGATTCTGGCCAATCTGTGAACTCCAATTCGAAGCTACGTAGGCCAGTGAGTTTGGTGGTGAATTTAAGGGTCTTCCCTGAAAGGGCTGCCAATGAGCCAGATGCGAACTTGAATACTGTCGTGCCGGAAGTTGCGACCGCAATGCCTTGCTCGCCTTCCATGCTAGAGAAGCCGGTCACCCCGGAGAGTTGCCCAATTGCAACTCCCTCCAGCGCGCGGTGAAATTCCAGGGACGCTAAGTATGTTCCTTTATCAGCAGCCCACTCGCTGACGGACACTGCTGTAATCCCCGCGTCACTCAAGAGACCATCCGCGATCCGGCAGCCATATTGAACCGTGAGAATGACCCGCTCGTCCCGAACTCCGACCGGCTCTCTATCGGCGGCAGTGATCGTGCACGCGTACCGCCTTGTGTCCGCAACCGCGCCCGTGCTTAGCCCGAGCAACTCGAGAGCGGAACATAATACAAAAGCGATAACGGGTCTTCTCATTCGGCTACACCTAGTCTGGAGTATCGTTCGCCTGCTCTGTACAATCTGACGCTACGGCCGATTCAAGCTTCTTCGATCGCTCTGTCGGATGAAAGCTACTCATGTGACCGCGGTGTCGCAGAAACGGGGCAATCGGTATCCCCCCCAGCGGTGGGCCTGGATGGGCGGCCCGAACGGTTTCATTATCGGCGCTCACGGTGCGCCGCGGGCCAGCACATCGGTGAACCAAGGCTGAGGGCCGACGCATTCAGCTCGGCGGCGGCCATGACGGGCGCGACGGCCCGCGGCGACGGAGCGCTAAGTTCCTGACGCAGGCGCATGCGTTCTATGAGCGGACACCATTTTCCGCGCCAATGACCCGCGGCACAGGTCCCGAATTTTGCTTCACAGTGTCAATGTAAAAGGAAACGTGGTCGCTAGGAGCCGTTCAAAGGCAGATTGCCGCTCAAGCAGGCGCTTTTCGAGAACCTTACGCTCGAGATCACTTAGCTCGCTTTGAAGTCTTCTTCGACAACGCCAAATGTCATTCCGCACGTATCTGATCTCATTCAAGCGATCGTCAATCGAAGCCATCACGGACACCATATCTAGCTTGAACCAGCCATGGACACTGCGGACATGATGTAACGATCTCCTCCCAGCATGTCCTCTTGTATCGAAGTCTTTCAACGCAAGAGCACGAAGTGACCGTTGCTTCTGCAGAAGTTCAGCGATTTTTGCCATCAGCGCGCAGATTTCAAAAGCTGCCACTCGCCCGTGAGTGAGTCGAAATGGTTATCTTATTCCAACCAACACGCGGCCCGATCAGGTGTCAGGCCGGCCACTTAAGCTGGTGTCGAATGGGAGTATCGGAGTAATCGGACGGTCGTACCGTCAAACTGTGGGTAACCGATTTGAGATCGGCAATTGCCATGCCAGCGAACCCCAGGTGGGGTTCAAGACAAGCCATGTTCAGGCTTGGGAGCTCGTCTGTTACAAACGAGTGGGATTTCGGCGGCGGCGCGCGAAGAGCCGGCCCGGACATGAGGTCGGAGAGCCTTCAGTCGGCAGGGCGAGGCGAAATCGTGAGCGATGCGCACCGCCGGGCGCCTCGGCTCAGTGTCTCGCCGTAGGCCAGCGTAGATCTTATTACCGCCGTCCCACGTGCGGCCGGCGAGCTGGCAATTGGATCTCATCACAAAACTTTCTGCGATGATGTCTAGCCGGGACTGGCGCTTGTCGCATCTGTGACACTGTATGTATTCATCAAGCCAAGACATCCGACGTTGTTCGGTAGCCCGGACTCGTTCTGTAACTTTAATCAGCAGCTTGCATGTCAGATGCAACTGGCATGGGGTTTGCTATTGTCCAGCCGCACCGTGAGCGCTAGCGCGACCAGCGGTTTAAGACAGATACGATCAACTTCGCTGGAGCGTATTGCCCACCCAATCGCTTAATGGAGAACCGATGCGGCCACCGGACAGATTATCCTTTTTCGGCACGCTTGTTGTTGTCAGATCGGCCATCATGCCGAAGGTTGAGGCGCTAGTCTGATCTAGCAATAGGAAGGTCGTGATCTAAGCTCAAAGCGAACTCGCGAATCAAATAACGGTCTGACGCCTCGTGGGCGAACGCCGGCAGCGAGCACCTCAAAATCGAACTTTTGATGCAGCCTCGCTTGAAAGGATCCGGTGCATGCTGCGCCGGCCCGTTGTGGGAACGGGGTGTGGCATCGCTTTCGAGTGTTTCCTTGATTAACAATCAGAACTGATGAGGCGGGTGTATGAACAAATCGATCCGGGAGCTTCGGCTTGTGGCTGAAGCATCTGTTTTGGCGACTGGGTTGCTGATGTCGTCAGGAGCTAGCGCGGACGATGATCTGATGAGAACCGCCAGGCAGATCTTCCATCCGATCCCCTCAGTCATTCCTGCGGTAAAGGACAATCCAGTCACGCATGAAAAGGTCGAGCTTGGCAAGATTCTGTTCTTCGATCCGCGGCTATCGGCAAGCGAGATCATTAGCTGCAATACGTGCCACAACCTCGGCAGCGGCGGAGTCGATGCCGGTCCGACCTCCGTCGGTCACGGCTGGAAGGTCGGCCTACGTCGAGCTCCAACCGTCTACAACGCAGTGTTCAATGCGGCGCAATTCTGGGACGGACGCGCCGCGGACCTCAAGGCGCAAGCAACTGGCCCTGTGCAGGCGAGTGCCGAAATGAATGCGACTCCGGATCGTGTGCTCGACACCTTGAACTCAATGACCAGCTATGTCGTCTTGTTCAAAAACGCTTTCCCGAACGAAGCGAGACCGGTCAGCTTTGAAAACTTTGCGAAGGCAATCGAGGCTTTTGAAGCGACTCTCATTACACCTGCGGCCCCGTTCGATCAGTATTTGGAGGGCAATACACATGCTCTCGATGATCAGCAGAAGTCAGGGTTGGCGCTGTTTATGGAGAAGGGATGCTCCTCTTGCCACAATGGAATCAATGTCGGTGGACAGGCCTACTTCCCGTTCGGCGTGATGAAGAAGCCGGATGCAACCCTGCTTCCGGAAGGCGATAAGGGCCGATTCGCGGTCACCAAGGCGGTCGGCGACGAATATGTCTTCCGCGCGGCGCCGTTGCGGAACGTCGCGTTGCGAGCCCCTTACTTCCATTCGGGCCAGGTTTGGAGCCTGAAGCAAGCTGTCGCCCTGATGAGTGAAATCCAGCTCGGCGCCAAGCTTAGTGATGGGGAAGAAAACGACATTGTCGCGTTTCTGAATTCGCTAACCGGGCGCCTACCTAAGATCGAGTATCCGATACTACCCACCCGTACCAACACGACGCCAAAGCCTTCAATAGACAGATAGGATTAACAGCACCAGCTTCATGCCTTGCCGAATAGTAACAGATGCGACGCAAGAACCCGGCGTCCCGCACACGTCCTCAGCGGCTTGTCGGCGACCTTGCGTTTGATCGCGCCGCCCGGACCTGGCCAGAAGCTGTAGCCCAGGAACTTGCGACCGAACACACTGGCCACTGCGCTTTTGGTCTCGTTGACCGTCAAGCGCAGCTTGCCGTAGAGCCGCCGAAGCAGCCCATCACCCGGTCCGCCCGGCGGCTGCGAACGTAGACGTTCGCATCGTCGGCGTAACGCACGAAGCAATGGCCCCGATGTTCCAGCGCCTTGTCCACTTCATCGAGCAGGACATTGGCCAGCAGCGGCGATAGCGGCCCGCCTTGCGGCGTCCCCATCGTACGCGTCTGGACCACGCCATCGTCCATGATTCCGCTGTTCAGATACGCCCGGATCAGCCGGATGACTCCGGTGTCCCCGATCCGTTTCTGAAAGCGGTCGATGAGGATGTCGTGATTGACCGGGTCAAAGAACTTTTCCAGGTCCACATCCACCACGATCCGGCGACCCGATTGCACGTATGACTGCGCCGCGAGGACGGCATCATGCGCGCTTCGACCGGGCCGGAAGCCGTAGCTGTGCTCGCGAAGGTCGGATCAAAAATGGGCTGCAGCACCTGCAGCAGCGCCTGCTGGATCCAACGATCCGTCACCGTCCGAATGCCAAGCTCGCGCTCGCCACCGTCAGGCTTGGGGATCGTCACCCGTCGTACCGGACTGGGCCGGTATGTCCCCGACAATAGGTGCTCGCGGATCGCCCGCCACGCCGTACGCAGATGTGCGACGGTCTGGTCAATGTGCAGACCGTCCCCACCAGCTGCGCCTTTGTTGGCCCGCACCCGCTTGATCGCGCGTTGCAGGTTCTCTCTCGTCAGCGCCGCCAGAAGCAGCCCTGACCCTGGCTCTCCGATCCATGCCGCGGGCGGCGAGCTTCATCGCTGCCCGAGCCACACGGGGCTTCACCGCGTCATACCCCGGACCGCCCTGCTTGCGCAGACATCTGATGCGATGCTTGCCACCTCGGCACGGTATTGAACACTCCTTCTCGTTTGGTTCTTCGCCCACCGTTCAGCCTTCCGACTCTACCGCCGGCGACTACAACCTCGGCTGACTTCTCGCTCCGGCTCGACACCGTTGCCCCTTTCAGGCACAAGGCGAGATCTCCCCAGGTAAGAACGCACTCCTTCACTGCACGACCGCCGGATCTACGCCGCTTCCCCTTGATCACGAGTTTCGCGGTTTGTGGCCCGCTCACCCTGTTCGGCAACGCCTTCTATCCGGTTCTTGTTCATTGGCCCGCAGCTTCGCTCCACGCCCACACTCGGTCACCCTCGTGCAGTTGCGCTTCGCTTCGCTCGTTGTGATCAACTCGCGACGGGACTTTCACCCATAAGAGTGCGCCCATGCTGGGCGCACCACAAAAAAACGCCCGGCCTCCTCGGGAGGCCGGGCGATAGTCACGCAGGAACAACGCTGCTTTACGCATCGCACCAGCTTTCGTCGGTAGGGAGGACTACCGGCGATCGATTTACGGCGAGGGCATTCGCCGTCAAACAACGAGAAGCGGATATCACTCCGCGCGAAATCTGGAGCCGCTTGCCTTCCGCTCCTGTCGGAAACTTCGCGACTTGTCCACCACTCGCCCGCTGTCCGGTTGGCAGGCAGTGCCTTGATTGAGCTGGGATCCTTTGCGCAAGCGGTTTGGCTGCCGTGCCCTGAAACACAAGCGACAGTTTGCCGTCGCGCAGCAGCATTTGGCACCCCCAAACACCAACAACGCTCGATTATCTTCCGGAAGAGCGTGCCAAGGCGCCAATTTCGTATGACATTCCGTAAGGGAGGTAAAATAGATTGTTGTGATGGGACGCATCCACGCGATGGATAAATGAAAAATAGCGCTGTGCTTCGCGTCGAGCGTTAATGACTTCGGAATATGTGACCGGATCGGGCATCGCCGGCACGCTGTCCGCCGTCGGATCGAAAACCGAGCTTGTCGCCAGCTGTATGCGACCGCCTCCGCCGGCGCCGGCCGGATTCCCAGGCGCTGGGAACTTTGGGAGCTCGCAAGGACATCGTAAGCCCCCAAAGCGCGTGCATCTTATTCACAAACGCGTTGGCGAAACGCTCCGCACCATCATGGCTCAGCCCGCAACTCGCGTGCGGCGGCCACCATATTGATGAGCGCGGGACGCACCTCCTCCCATCTTCGAGTTTTCAGTCCGCAGTCGGGATTGATCCAGAGCTGCCGATCGGAAACTCGCTGCCGCGCCAACACAATCAGCTGCTTGATTTCCGCCGCTGCGGGAATGCGCGGTGAATGAATGTCGTAGACGCCGGGCCCGATCTCATTGGGATATTAGTAGCTCTTGAAGGCCTCGAGCAATTCCATCTTAGAACGCGACCTCTCGATTGAAATGACGTCAGCATCCATTGCTGCGAACGCATCGATGATTTCGTTGAACTCGGAATAACACATGTGGGTATGGATCTGAGTTCCGTCGGCGACAGCGGAGGAGCAAACGCGGAAGCTGTCCACTGCCCAATCGAGATAGTTCCTCCACTGCGATTTGCGTAGCGGCAATCCCTCCCGCAACGCAGCCTCGTCGATCTGGATCATGGTCGCTCCAGCCGCCTCAAGGTCGATGACCTCATCTCGGATCGCAAGAGCGATCTGACGGCATGTCTCGCTCCGCGAGATGTCGTCGCGGACAAACGACCAGTTCAGGATCGTCACCGGTCCGGTCAGCATAGCCTTGACGGGTTTCTTGGTCAGAGACTGCGCATAGCGCCACCATTCAACGGTCATCGGCTTCGGCCGGGAAACATCTCCGAACAGGATAGGCGGGCGAACGTACCGCGACCCATAAGACTGAACCCAGCCGTGCTTGGTGAAAGCGAATCCCAACAGCTGCTCGGCAAAGTATTGAACCATGTCATTGCGCTCGAACTCACCGTGTACGAGCACGTCCAGGTCGATATCTTCCTGCCACTGCACGGTACGGGCTGTCTCCGCTTTCAGAAGCTGCTCGTACTGCGCGTCATTCAGCGCTCCCCGCGCATGAGCCGCACGCGCATTCCGGACGTCGACCGTTTGCGGGAAGGATCCGATGGTTGTCGTTGGAAACATCGGCAATGCGAACGCGACGCGCTGGACGTCGGCACGCTGGGTGAACGCACTGCGACGGCGACGCATGCTATCGTCGATCGCGGCCATTCGTCCGGCGACATTCGCATTGTGGATCTCGGGCGATGTTTCGCGGGTCACGGCTGCGTCCTCCGAAAGCGCAAGTTCATCGGCCACCTCGGCAGCATGGCCGGCCAGCGCTTTGCCCAATATCGAAAGTTCCTTGATCTTCTGAACTGAGAACGCCAGCCACGTCTTCAGATTGGGATCGAGATCGGTCTCTAGCTCAATGTCGATCGGAACATGAAGCAGCGAGCAGGAAGGAGCAATCTGAACACGGTCCCTGCCCAGCTTTTTGACCATAGGGGCAATTGGTCGAGCAGCGCCGCAAGATTGGAGCGCCAGACGTTGCGACCATCAACGACGCCTAGCGAGACCACGAGATCTCTGCGGGCTGTGGCGACAATTGCGTCCAACTGGTCGGGTGCCCGAACCAGATCGACATGAAGCCCGGCAACGGGCAAGGCCAAGGCTGTTTCAAGATTGTCGCCGATAGCGCCGAAATAAGTGGCCAGCATGATTTTAAGGGCCGGCACAACCTCTGCGAAATGAGCATAGGCCCGGCGGACAGCCGCCCGCGACGCTTCGTCGACGTCCGTCACTAGGCATGGCTCGTCGAGCTGAACCCATTCAGCACCGCGCGAGGCTAGTTCGCGGAGGACATCGACATAGACTGCGAGGAGCCGGTCAAGCAGCGACAGCGGATTGAATGCGGGATCTGCGCTTTTGCCGAGCTTCAGGAAAGTGACTGGGCCAACTAGGACGGGGCGCGTTCGGTAGCCGAGGCTTTTTGCCTCCTCATATTCCTCGATCGGCTTTCGAGAGGAATACTTAAAGATCTGATCCTGGTGAAATTCCGGCACCATGTAGTGGTAGTTGGTATCGAACCACTTCGTCATTTCCTGTGCGGCTACTCCAGGCCCATGCTGAGCGTGACCACCGTCCTGAGCGCCACGCGCCATGGTGACGTAGGTCTTGAGCGACACAGGACCTTCGGTCCAGCCGTAGACGTCGGGAATGGCGCCGACCGTTACGCTGGTATCGAGCACATGGTCGTAAAACGAGAAGTCATTCGAAGGAATGACGGTCGCACCGCGGGATTTCTGCCGTGCCCAATTAGCGGCACGAAGTTTACTCCCCGCCTCGAGGAGCTCGGCTTCGCTGGAGTTTCCCGCCAAGTAGCTCTTGAGCGCGAATTTGAGTTCGCGTCGTGGGCCGATGCGTGACATCCCCAGTGTGGCAACGGGAAGCGAAAGAATAGACATAGCTCAGACGCCATGATTGGGGCAAAGGCCATGGCGGACGCATGCAGCGAATATCGCGTGAGCGACAGCTGCTTGGCGCACACCGGGACACCCCGCCCGTGGACGATATAATCGAGGCAGGTCTCCGGGCTCGCGGGTCGTCGCTGCTGTCCGGCCTTCCCGAAGCCGCATGGCTTCAGTGACTTCGTTGGACAGCGGCTCGCCGCTTACAGTTGCGGGGGCAGCGCCGGCATTGCACCGGCTTCCCTCTTAGCTCCGGATCAAACGAAATCCGGAGACCACGACGGCTGGCATTATGCGCACGAGGATCGATCCGTCAACCTACTGGAGTGTCGCTGCGATATTGCCCAAGCGATTGCGAGCTGTACTAGGTAGGCTACAACGGTCTTACTCCCGGCCTGGTGAAAACGCGTGGATCTGTGGAGGCTCCGCTTGTGAATGCGTCCGCTCAACACCCTGTTCGCGTAGTCGGATGAGCTCCGCGAGCAGAACGAACGCGCCGGGCGCTTCGACATCTGCGTGATCGCGACAAAGCCTGGTCTTTTCCGTCAGCAGCTTCTCGAACTCGTCCGTAAGGAAGTTGCGATCATCCTCGGCCGGCATCCGTTTGATCACAGTGCCATGAGGCTCTGAGGAATTGCAAAGGCCGGATTACTCCAGGATCGAACGGATGATCAGGTCGGACTGCCTGTGTTCGGCTGACCCCGCGACGAGCCGCGAGCTCGATCGCCTCCGTGGCGTTGGTCAAGATGATCTCCTCGGTGCGCCAGGCACTCACGTGCTGAGCGACTTTGGCGCGCGCCTTCGTTGTTTCCGTCGCCGCTTGGGGAGTAGTGCAGCCTGGACGTTGGCCTGCGCGACATCGCAGGAACAGTTCCGGACCTCAGGATGCACGCTGACTTGCGAAACTGGAGTAAGCGGCGAGAGGGCGGGCGGCGGGATCGTGCTATGACTCTACGCTCCATGCACTCGTGCACGGAAGCGGATGCCGAGCTTCTCGTACGTCTTCAGGATCTCCGGACCGATCTCGTCGCGCGAGGAGACCGCCTCTTCGGCTTCGGCCGTGACGTCGCTTTAGATATCCTGCAAATCGATCTTGTGATATTTGACGCCCCGTCCACCTCGCCTTGGCTCGTCAGCCAGCGACGATAAGCCTCGACGCGGCGACTGGAGCATCGAGGCGGCCTCGTCCTTATTCGAGACAAATTTAACGGTGTCCTCTGACAGAGCCCTTCGAGGGCTTCTCGGAGAAGATCAGCGCCTTAAGTCATAACGATGTTGATCGACCTCGATGCGCCCCATGCGGTCGGCGGCCTCCTCAAGCTCGACATCTACTACTTCGTTCGCGAAATCGAGCGGTGAAGCCTTCTGGACGCGGGCTGCTTATGCTGTTTTAGACGGGACACAGGTGTCAGGCACCGGACAGACGACCGCGCATTGCGGCGTGTCGCAATGGCCCGCGCACTCCGTACACTTTTTGGCATCGATAACGTAAATGTCGCGCTTGAGGCTGATCGCCGCGTTGGGACACTCGAACTCACATGCCCCACAAACGGTGCATTGCGAAGCGACGATCTTGTAAGCCATGCCTTCCGATTCCTTAGGCGAGCGATGCCATTGGCGATCCCTTTCAAATGCCGTGCCAAACACAGACGCGCTCAATGATGGGCAATTTGCGAGCCCTCGGGCCCTACTCCGAGAGCCAGTCGCGCTGCGAGCTTCCGTCGGTTTGTCTGGCACGGCAGCGCGGAGCCAAGCGACGCTCGACGATTCCGAAACCGGCGGCGCGACTAAAAGCCGCGAGCCGACGCACGTCTACGCCGGATCTCGGCAAACCTCCGGTCACACGCCCTGACTGGAGGTTTTGTGCAAGCCTCGCTCACGGCTACAACGTTAACTCCGCGGATTGACTCGCTGGAGGCTTGCCAAAACGGGTTTGTGCTACAACAAGCTTCGGCGTCGCTTCGGAGGGAAATGAAGTTGCGCCGGGAGGAGCGATACTGGCTTTGCAAAGTGACCGATTTAATTGCAGTCAGCCGCATGCCTGGTGCCGAGTAGGCATGGCGGCGCGGGCGAGCGCTGGTACGCTTTGCCTGGCTGTGCTCAGCCACTCCTCATGCAACTATTTTGGACGAAGTGGAACAGGGCTGAAAGATGACTGTGCAAATTGCTTCAGCGGCATGGCCTTTCCGAACAGATGGCCCTGCGCAAGGTCGAAGCCGAGTTCGGTCACAGCGATCAGGTCGGCGTGGCTCTCCACACCTGCGGCGACGGTGCGCACACTGTACTCTTTGGCTAGATCGACGATATGGCGGCACACCGTTCGCTTCAGGGGCCCATTTCCGCAACCGGCGACGTACTGCCGGTCCACTTTTAATTTCATGAACGGGAATTTTTCCACCCCCATCAACTGCGGCCAATTGGCGCCGACATTGTCGATTGCAAGGCCAATGTTGTGAAAGCGAACCTCACGCGCGACCTCGATCAGGAGATCTAGGTTCTCGATCGCTTCCTCGCTCTCGATTTCAATCGTCAAGCCGCCGAAAGCGGGGTGCGACGGCATGCGCTGACAGAGATCGCGTACCGCCTGCGGGTCAATCAGGAATGCTGCCGGGAGATTGATGGAGAGATCGATTGAAGTTTGCTGCTCCAGAAGATACTGCCAATCCTTGATCGCGCGGTCGATCACGAACTGCGACAACTCCCTAAAATGCGGATCGTGAGCCTCCGGGATGAAATAGGCCGGTGGAACAACGCCCTAGGTCGGGTGCCGCATTCGCACAAGCGCCTCGGCGCCGCGGCGGCTGAGGGTACACGCGTCAAACTTCGGCTCATACCAGAGCTCAAGCCAGCCAGCGTGTAAGGCTTCCCCGACATGGACCGCGGGACGGGGCGCCGGCTCTCTGGGCAAGAGCATGGCGACCCGAACGCGCAGCGTCTCGGCTGCAAACGGCGTCCTCAGCGGCGGCAGCATAGCAAGTCCATATTCGCCCCCGACCTGCTGCACTGCCGTCATGATGATCGACTCGCGGGCGCCGAACGCCAGCACTCCGCCTGCAAATCCTTCGCGTACGAGTATCTCGAGCAATCGTCCAGGCTCGATGCGATCCGAGCCAATGCCGAGCAGGATCAGATCAGGGAAGTCCGTGCCGAGTACGTGCGGCAGCTCGTCAGCAGTCCCGCATTCGCTGATAACAAACCCCATATCCTCCAGCACATCCCGAAGAAAGGCGCGCAGATGCCGCTTGCCGACGGCCACGCACGCTCGCGGCCGCACCTTACGCTGTCCGAAGATTACAGGTTTCCCTCCGACCAGTTCGGCCTGCCCATGCTCCATCGCAACCACTCCCGTTCCGTGACGGTCCCTTAAACGAGGAGCGAAGGTCCAAAACAAGCTGTGCTTGCCATTATCTTTCGGTTCTTCGAGGTAAGCTTAAGATAGTGCATTAGCGTGCAAAATCTTTCGCGATGTTGTTCAGACGATTTTGTCGGGCGCACGCGTATGATACCTGTCCCGCCTCGCGCAACTTTGTACGAGTGACGCACACGAGTGTGGGGAATCTCACCTTCGGACGCGCCGAGCTGATGCGCCCTATGGCACGGCGATTATCATGCTGCAAGATCTACTGAATCGATTCGCTCGTGAGTGGTGATCGGCAATCGCTCTTACGAAATGTTTGATCGGCATGGCCGGCCTGCCCACGCGCGAATGTGCCGTCTCATGGATTTCCTTTCTAATCGAAGGAAGTCCATCATGAGTTCGCAGCAGGTCAAGCCGCAGTCGATTCTGAGAACGGCAACAGCTTGCACTTACCTCACCTCTGTTGCTTATAGCGAGGGCGGACGTCCTATTCCCTATCGAGCTTGATAGTTGCTCTCAGTTGCGTTTTCTGCATCCTTTTGAACATGGATATCCTCAAGAAGGACTGGAGGGACTAACGTGACGGGTGTTCGTGTTGGCGCTGAAGCGCAAGGCCTGCCCCACGGGGGCACGGCTTTGCGCAAAGGCGTGCCAGGAGATGAGAACGCGATCGCAGAAGCCGTCGGAAAGCTACTTTCTGAATTAGGTGGCCCCGGACCAGAGTTCAGCCTTGAAGGCGCGAAGCAGGCTGCTTTGCGCCTGATTCAGGATCCCGAAGAGGGCTTCATTTTTGTCATCGAAGAACAAGCCACGGGGCGGATTGTAGGGGTCGCTGCCATCTCGGCCGTACAGGCCGTGAGAGCAGCCGGAGCGTACGGTGTGCTTCAGGAGCTATGGATTTCTTGCGACTTCCGAAGCTCTGACCACGGTCGGCATCTGCTCGAGGCGGTACATTCGGAGGCGAAGCGCCGAGGCTGGCAGATGATTGAGGTTGCGTTGCCCCCGGATGGCTATCCGGCCTTAGAACGGGTACGCCGTTTCTACGAGGAGAGGGGATATCGGGTTGGAGGATTGCGCGCGCGCAAGAGCGCTATGACAGTACTGCGACCTCTGCTCCACACAGTTAAAAGCGCTCCTGGGCCTATCAGTAAAGACTTTCAAAGCAGCAAACCCTGCTGCTTGTTGGTTCTCAAAACGAACGCTCCAACGCGTGCGTCGCGGTTGCTCGAGGATGATCGGAGAACCTCGACGCTGATGCGGTGCTTACTCCCACTGCGAGCGGTTACCTCTTCGACTTTCTTGGCGGGAACGTTCAAGATATCAGCCATCAAATCGTTCTTCATGGTGCGAAGCGATACGATGGTCTTCTCAAGGCTCGTGGACCGCGAGCCGAAACCTGCCCGGCTAAAAGGCGCGAAGCCAGGTCGGCGGCGGCCCGTTGCGGGCGAAGCCCGACCCAGCCTTACGAACGATAGCCCAGTCGTACTTTCGCGCTTTCCACACAGTGCTGCTTACTGACTCCAGTTTCGGATCACCGCACACAAATGCGATCCATTCGTCGCCAAGCACAATGCCTTGGCAACTGGCAAGCCAATCATCTACCGGGCTCCTTCCTGCATCTTGATTCGGTGGACCGTCGCGTGAAGGATTCGGTACCACCTTGTCACTCCTGCTGGCGAACGTTCAAGGAAGGTGAGCGAGATCAGCCATCAACACTGATCCGGTAGAGGATTCCGTAATGAGCAATGTGCCGTTTGCCGCCTCCAATACGAGGTTCGTGCAGGTCGCCCCAGCGCAGGACTTGATGCGGGCGATCGTTTCGCCGTTCGGCGCCATGACGAAGACGTGGCCGAGGGAGGCATGCGCGACAAAGAGCCGCCCTTTTTGATCCATCGTCAGCCCGTCAGGACCGCTGGTCCCGAAGAACAAGCTGAACCGTCCCACCTTCGCAACCCCGCCGTCACGCATCAGCGGCACGCGCCAGATGCTGTTGTCGCGCGTCATTGCAACGAACAACACGGCCTCGTCGGGACTGAGCACCAGCCCGTTCGGGCTAGGCCCGTTCGAAATCAGGCAATCGAGCCGGCCGTCAGGGCACAGTCGGAACACCCGGCCTGTCGGATCGTGCAATCCAGTTTGCCCCTGATCGGTTAAATAGATGCCGCCGTTGGTCGCGATATGAAGGTCGTTGCAGCCTCTGAAGGACTCGGAATTGCGGTGCCCCAGAAGCGGCCTGATAGTACCCCGCTGCGGATCGAGCTCCATGAGGCCGTTCATGTAGTCGGCCACCAGCACCCGGCCATCAGGTGCGATCTTCAGACCATTCGGCCAGCCGTCATATTCGATTATCAGAGACCAGATGCCGTCGGGCGAAATCCGGAAAATGCGGCCGAAGGGGATATCGACGACGTAGAGATTCCCGGACTTGAACGACGGCCCCTCGATGAAACAATCCACCGGATGGCCCCCGCGGTTGGCATCCGCCCATTTCGAGGAAACACCCGGGCGACGAAATTCCGCCGGCATCGACGAGAACACGCGGGTCTCAACCAGCTGAGGCGACTTGTCGAGATACATCATGACGCGCCTCCCAGCGTGCGGCGCGGCTGGCCCTCATATTTGTAGCCAAACTGCTTGGGCATCGGTCCCTTGTTACGATCCTTGCGCCTGGTCTGTTCCCAGGCGTGGGCCAGGATTCCGACCGCGCGCGACAGGCAGAAGACGCCGCGCGCCAGCGAAGGCGCGAAGCCGAGCTCTCCGTAAATGACCGCGGTCGCGCCATCAATGTTCATTGGGATGAGTTTGCCCTTGCGCTGCTGCATCACGCGCTCGATCGCGCGGGCGGCCTTGGCATAGTCGCCGCTGACACTGCCCTCAGCACCTGCGCCATCCACCAGCGCCAATAGCGGTGCCGCGCGCGGGTCGACCGGATGAAACCGGTGGCCGAAGCCGGGCAGATATTTGCCGCGCCTTGCGGTGAAATGGTCGATTGCGGCGGCCGCGGCCTCGCCGATCTCTAGGCCATCGCGCCTCCGCAGCACATCTTCGTAGAGTTCGACCGCCTGCTCCCCTGCTCCGCCGTGCACGTCATCGAGCGTATTGATTGCGGAGGCCATCGCACCGTTCAGGGGCAGCCCGCAGCTCACCGCCATCTGCGCAATTGCGATGGAGGGCGCGTGCGGACCGTGGTCAACGGACGCGACCAGCGCAGCTTGCAGCAGCCGCTCCTGCGCTGGCGTCGGCAGATCGTCGCGCAACATCAGCCAGATCATGGCGGGAAAGGAAATCCGGCCGATCAAATCTTCGATTGGATAACCCCGATAGGCGATGCGACCGGGCGCGATATCGCAGATGGAGGTTCGCCACCAACGGGCCGCTTGCTGTCGCAATTCTTCTTCGCTCATTTCCGGTTCGGCCCCTTCAACCTGCCGATTGCCAACCGCCGCAAGCCGTCGAATATCATGATATTGGTCCGTCCGCGGCTACGCGGACGGGCAGGAAATCAGCCTCTCCTCGCTTTGGCGTCCCGACGGCCCGGCTTGAGACCAGTTGCTCGACCTCCGCATACGAATAGCCGAGCCGCTGCAGCCATCGCTCGGTGTCTGCTCCGAGCGTCGCAGGTGGTGAAGGCACCGAAAACTCCTCATCCAGCCGGAAGCCCGGCCGCGTGATTCGTAACGGCTGCGCACCGTGTTGTTCTGGGGCCAAAGTCTCGACGAATCCGCGCTCGAGGAGCTGTGGCTGCTGCAAAACTTGCGAGACCGTCAGCACGCAGCCTGCGGGGACTCCAGCCAGATTCATTTGGGCCTCCCATTCGTCAGCGGGCTTGCAACTCAACGCCTTGTTCAACTCCGTGTTCAGCGCTGCGCGATTGACCTTGCGCATCTCGCGCCCAGCAAAGCGCGGATCGGTCTTCAGGTCCGGTCGGCCAATCAGGTCACATAGGGCTTGGTACTGCTTCTGCTCGTTGGCGGAAATGTTCAGCGGGCCTGTTGCGGTGCGGAACGTGCCGGAGGGAGCCGCGGTGAAGTTCTCGTTGCCGATGGGCTGCGGCTCGACACCAGCGTTCAGGTGGTTGGAGACGACCCATCCCATCGCTGCAACGGTGGCTTCGAGCAGGGACACGTCAATGAACCGACCGCGGCCGCTATGCCGCTGTTCGACCAGAGCTGCGGCGATGGCAAAGGCAGCAGTCAGTCCCGCAATCGTGTCCGAGATCGGAAAGCCCGTGCGCAGGGGAGCCGAGGCCGTATCGCCAGTGACGCTCATAGCACCAGACAGACCTTGAACGATCTGGTCATAGGCTGGACGGGCGGACCACGGCCCGCTCTGCCCAAAGCCGGAGATCGCGCAGTAGACGAGACGCGGGTTCTGCCTGCTGAGCACATCAAAGCCCAGGCTAAGCCGTTCCATCACCTTCGGCCGGAAGTTTTCGAGCACCACATCGGCTTCCTTGACGAGTCGCAAGAATACCTCGCGGCCCGATTCCGACTTCAAGTCCAGCGCCACGGATTGCTTGCCGGCGTTCACCGCGACAAAAGAGAGGCCCTGCAGGCGCTCTGCCCTTTTCGGATCGGCGCCGAGGCGCCGCGCGAGGTCGCCGCCGTTCGGATTTTCGACTTTGATGACCTCCGCGCCAAGACGCGCGAGATGATAACCGCAGAACGGACCGGCCAACACGTTCGACAGGTCCAGGACGCGGATGCCGGTGAGCGGCAGAGACATCTGAAGACGCCTTCCTTTAGGTGATCCGATGGTGAGGGCTTGGCCTGCGGGCAGCTATTTCAGTTGTTGTGCGGCGCGTTCCGCGAAGCGATTGGTGAAGGTTTTGTTCAGGTCGATCTTTGCGGCAGCGATTTTTGGATCAAAGTCGCTCAGGACAGCCAGCGGGACCTTGGCCGCCTCAATGTCCATCTGCCCGGTTGGCGAGAAGAGCGCTTTCGATGCGTTCATGATTTCGATATTCACCTCGCGATTGTCAGTCTTGTAACCAGGAGGAATCGCATCGACGAGCTGCTCCGTCGGCGTTGCGTTGATCCAGCGGTGAGTTTTGAGCAAGGCGTTGACCAGGCGCTGGACCGTTTCTGGATTTTTGTCGATGAAAGACTGCTGAAGGTAGAGACACGCGGTCGGATAGGATCCGCCGAAGGCCTGCTTTGAGCCTTCGATCGTGCGCGCATCGAACAGCGCTGTCGCGCTCTTCTTGCGCGCGAGAACCGTCGCGATGGGATCGAAATAGACCAGGGCATCAACGTTCATGGCCTCAAGCGCCACCATGCCCGGTGCGCCGCTGCCGACGGCAATGATGTTGACATCGCGTGGACCCAATCCTGATTTCTTGATGTAGTAACGCGCCATAGTCTCCGTCGATGACCCCGGCGCCGTGATCCCGAGCCTGAGACCCTTCAGGTCGGCGCCGGTTCTGACCTTGTCGGCGAGGTCGCTGCGGACACCGAGCAGGACGCCGGGAATGTCATTCAGCAGGAACACGCAGGAAATTTGCTTACCCTGCGCCTGCATCTGAATGGTGTGGTCGTAAAAGCCGATAGTCCCGTCGACGGAGCCGCCGATCAGGGCCTGCAGAGCCTTTGAACCACCGGCCTGGAAATTCTCGACGGTAACGTCAAGGCCTTCTTCCTTAAAGGAGCCAAGCTTCACTCCAAGTTCGACAGGCATATAGTTGAGGATCTGTGACCCCACGGCGATCTTCAACTTTGTTTTCTCGGGCTCGGTGGCATGCGCCAAAATGACCGAGAATGCGGCCAGCGCCACGACCGGCGTCAGTCTTATGGAAACGTGCATGCGAACCTCCATGATTGATGGGAGAGCGTACGATCAGCTTTCGTGCGCAGGCGCCGGCCGCCAGACCAGGAGCCGCTTTTCCGCGCAGTCGACGATGGCATCGAGGACAACGACGAAGGCGGAGAGAACGATAATTCCTGCGAACACTCCGGTCGCATCGAGGACGCCTTCGGCCTGCGCAATTAAGTGCCCCAATCCTGCGGACGAGCCGAGATATTCGGCGACCACGGCTCCCATCACGGCCATGCCGACGGACACCCGCAGGCTCGACAGAATCCAGGTCGTGGCGGACGGCAGGTAGACGTGCCGTAGCAGGGACGACTTCGATGCACGCAGCAGGCGGGCATTCGCCAGCACGACCGGATTGACCTCGCGGACGCCCTGGAACGTGTTAAAGAATGCGACGAATAGAACCAGCGTGACGCCGAGCGCAACCTTGGAGGTGAGGCCCAATCCGAACCAGATGACGAAAATGGGTCCAAGCAAGATCCGCGGGATTGCATTGAACATCTTGATAAAGGGCTGAACGACTTCGGCAGCGAACGGGCTTAAGCCCAGCCAGATACCAAGTGCTGTGCCGATCCCGATGCCAGCCAGGAACGACAGGACCGTCTCCAGCAATGTTATGCCAATATCGGTCCAAAAGTCCGCCGTCGACATCCACTCCCCGATCCTTGCGACAAGTGTCGAAGGTGCCGGAAAGAAGAAGGAATCGATCAGTCCGGCCCACACGCCCAATTCCCAGATCAGGATCAGGCCAAGGACGATGGCGAACTGCGTGAGAGCGACCCTACCCCTGCGTGACATAGCTTTTCTCCACTTCGGCGCCGAGCAGCGACCAGATTTCACGATAGAGCGCGACGAATTCGTCGGTGGTCTGCAGCGCAGAAACATCGCGCGGACGAGGCAGCGTGATCCTGACGTCGGCAACCATGCGGCTGGCGGGACCGGCAGACATCACAACGACGCGGTCCGCCAGCGTGATGGCCTCATCGAGATCATGGGTGATGAAGACGAGCGAGCGCCGGTCCGCCTGCCAGAGGTCGAGCAGGATGCGGTGCATGAGCCGGCGTGTGTGAACGTCCAGCGCGGAGAACGGCTCATCCATGAGAACGATTTTGGGCTCCATGATCAGGGTTTGTGCCATCGCAACGCGCTTGCGCTGGCCGCCGGACAATTGATGCGGATAGCGCTCCTCGAATCCCTTCAATCCGACCTTGGCGAGCCAGGGCCGTGCCTGCTCGCGCGCTTTCGCGATCGAGCTGCCCTGAAAGACGAGCCCGAGGCCGACATTGTCCTGGGCGGTCTTCCAGGGCAGCAGCCCTTCCTGTTGAAGCATGTAGCCGGACTGACCGTTCAGGCCCGTAAGAGACTTGCCGAAAATGCGAACGTCGCCGGCGGCGGGCTTCAGCAGTCCGGTGACAGTGTTGAGAATGGTCGATTTTCCGCAGCCGGTCGGCCCCACCACTGCAACGAATTCAGTCTCGGCTACCTGGAGGTTCATGCTTTTGACGGCCGTGAAGTCGCCGAAGCGAATCATCACGTCGCGCAAGTCCACGGCAAGTCCCGGCCGCCCCATTGTTTCGCTCCATAGAACTTGTTCTGGCGTCTGGACCCGAGTAGCTCGCGTCTCACGAGGAGTCAATCGTATTCTGATGTGCAGAATGGCCCTCGTGCTAGCTGGCTGGACTCCTGGCGTCATTCTGACTATTGGTTCTGCACAGCAGAACCAGAGGTATCGATGGTAAGAACAGGGGTTGATGCGGTCGCGCGGGCACTGGCAATCCTTAAGGCGTTCGACCCGGAGCGCGCCGCGATGACGCTGACGGAGATTGCGGATGCGACTGACCTCTACAAGAGCACAGTCCTTCGCCTTGCCGCATCTCTGGAGGCGGATGGCTTCCTGGTGCGGGGTACGGACCGGCTATTTCGACCCGGGCCGGAGCTATGGCGCCTTGGGGCGCTCTATCAGCGCGGGCTCGACCTCGGTGACCTGATCAGACCCTCGCTCCATCGTCTGGTCGAGGCAACCGGAGAGACCGCATCCTTCTACATCGCGGAGGGCGACGAGCGCATCTGCCTTTATCGCGTCAATTCTCCGCGTTCGGTCCGGCATCACCTCGAAGAGGGTCAGCGATTGCCGATTGACCGCGGCGCTGCCGGCCGTGTTCTTACCGCCTACCGCGATTCTGCATCAGCCGATGGAAAGAAGGTCAGAGATCGTGGCTTCTACGTCTCGATCGGCGAACGGGATCCTGAGGTCGCGGCCGCAGCTGTGCCTGTGATCGACGTTCATGGCCAATTGCGCGGCGCCCTCTCGGTCTCCGCCATTCGGACTCGCTTTGATGCAGATGCTCGGAAGGCTGCGATTGTAGTTCTGAAGTCCGAGGCTAAAGCGCTGATCGGTCTGCTGCCTGCAAGCGAGCGCTGAGCTACAATGGCAGCGTTCCGTTTATGACGCACAGCTCAGCGGGTGCCGCAAGGGCCTCTCCTGAGCGCAGGGTGCATTTCTCACATTGTTGAGGCGCATCGGGGCGCGAATCGGCGAGGCGTTCTTTTGCGACAAGAATTTTGTGGTGGTTCAAGGAATGCCCTGATAACGACAGAGCGTAGTGCAGATCAGTCTGGAGTGGTGGGACGCCCCTGAAGCTGTTCCTGGAGTCGCCCAAGTGATCCCGCCGCAGATCATCCTCGATCTCGACGCCACCCACCCGTATACGGGCATCAGGAGGGAGGCTTCTTCAAAGGCTATTGCGCTGCTCGATATATGTGCTGGTGTTCTGGAGCCGGCATATGCTGAGGGCCAAGCTGCGGCGCGCCGACATCGATGCAAGCGCGGCCAGAACGTTGCGCAGATTGTGCGGCCGTTCGACCCATTCGGCCACCATCTTCGGCGTGGTGTTGAACTGGCGCGCGGCGGCGTGCATTGCTCAATCCCGCTTCCACACACCGCACCATGGCCTCTCGACCTTTCGGCGTCAGTGGAGCATTCTTGTGGCTGTTCATCTGGTCTTTCCGTGGAACACTGAAGCTTCGCAACCTCAGCTTCCTCGGTTCGGACCAGATGGACAACCTCCTGAAAGACCACATCTAGCTCATGCACCGGCGTGGTCTTCGCACGCCTGATGATGTCGAGCGCCACGGTCTGATTGGTGTCGCACCCCAGGCACCGAACTTCCAAGTAAAAATAACCGGCATTGATCGCGTCGCCGATCGTAGGTGACGGCGGGGTCGGTCCCTTGTAACCAAGCATCCGAAAATTCCACGCCTCACAAGTCAGCTTGTCTTCTTGCTTGCGCGCCTCCTTTGCACGCTCGGCCGACATTCTGATTTGGGTGCCGAACAGATACTCGCGGGATTTCGTGGACATGGCGCTACAGAGAAGCGCAGTAAGACCATCAACGCAAACAATCAAGTAGTGGGGGCACGAGCGGGGCCGTGAAGTTCGGGTCGGTGCTCTCACACCAGGACTTGCGAGCCGCGGGGTCAATCTTGTGGCTGCACAGGAACCGCCAGACATATTGGACGTCAACGTCGCCCAGCGCCTCGGTCAGCAGAGGGCCTGTCCAGCGCGCAAACCCTTGCGGGGCAGCTTATCCAGCAGCTTCAGAATCCGCTTGTAGGTCGTCCTCGTATAAATCGGCTGCTTGCCAGGCCGCGGCTTGTCTTGCGGCCCTTCAAGGCCATGGTCGGCATAGCGATGCCGCCAAAGGCTGACAATCCGCGGCTGGACCCCCAACTTCCTTGGCGATCGACCGGGTGCTGCGCCCATCCGCCGCCAACAGAACGATCCGCGCCGCTTCAAATCGCGCTGCAACGTCATTGGCGAGCGACAACACGCCTCAAGCGCCTTGCGATCTTTCCTCGAAAGGTGGACTTCTCTTGCTTCAAGGATCATCCATATCTTGAATCACGACTCACGACCAAGAAAGTGGGTACTGGTCTCGTTCATGGCGTATCGCTCTCCTTGAGAGGTTCTGGCAGGCTCGACACCCGCCTCGATACGCCGCCTATCTCAGTCCGTCATCACCCAGCTTAGTCAGAGATCGAAGTGATCGATGATGATCTCGGTCGTTCAGCCGCCGGCGCCGTACAACGCGCCGGCTTCGAGCGAATGGTAGCGGAGGTTTGCCTTGGTAAGGTTGGTGCGGTTTGCGCCCGCGAGGTCTCGCGCTTCGCTCGCAGCGGTCGGGATTGGCAGCAACTCATCGAGATGTGCCGCGTGGTCGATACCGGTTCTGGTCGATCAGGAGACCATCTACGCGCCGAGGCATGGCAGCGACCGCCTGCTGCTCGGGCTCAAGGGCAGCCTCAACGAGTACGAACCGGATCTGTTGCGCCAGCGCTCGCTCTCGGCACGCTATGAGAAGGCGCGTCGGGGCGAGTTGGTTGTGGCAGCGTGTCCAGGAAGCGATCAAGATGGTGTTCGACAAGGTCGAGGAACTGGGCGGCGCGCGACAGGCGCTTTGCTGGCTCAATGAGTACAATCTCGATCTGCCGGTGAAGCAGACCAACGGGGACACGGCCCGGCGGCGACCACACTACTCCGCCATCGGCAGGCTTAAACACCGGGATGTGGTAGTTCGTGCGGCGCGGCATCAGGATGGAAGTCAGCACCAGTTGGCGCACGGCTGGATGATGTCGGCGGAGAGCATCACGCACCTGATCCCGCCGTTCCTTAGCTCTCTGCAGCCGCGATTGCAGCGGCGATCGCCCCGGGACCGATGACGCCAAGCAGCGCTTCCTCGATCACCGCGCTGAACGATGCGGAGTTGAATGCCCTACATTAACGCGCGCCCCGCGTATTGAGGGGCGATGGGACAACTGTTCGAAGCGCAACGTCCTGTCGGACGATAGCAGCGCAGACTGTCAGTCTTGAGACAAATGTCAGCAACTTGACGCTACACACCTTACGGAGTGCCTGCAGAGCCTCGAACTCTCTTCGGCACGAGGTTTGCTTTGTTCACGTCATCATCACCAATCGCAGTGCGATGGTCTTCGGGACGACTCGGCGCGCATCGCCGTTAGCGTCTGGTCCGCCCCGACGGTTTGCTGCGGGGATAACTTAAGGGCGCTCGGTTGTGGACCGAGAAAATGCACGGAAGTATTGGATGCGATCTGGAGTTCTTCTTTCGGGAGCCACAACAATTGCGCTCATCGCAAGCGGTGCAGCCAATGCGGCGGACCTTGAGCCAGAAGTGAAACTTTCACCCGCGGTGTGGAGCTGGTCCGGAGGCTATATTGGCGGGCACGTCGGCGGTGGGTACGGCCGAACCTCCTTCAGCAATCCCGACGGTCCGTCAATCTATGGCGGCGTCGTCAATACCCCAGTGTTCCACGCAGGAGGCCAGATCGGCTACAATTGGCAGAAGAACGGCTGGGTGTTTGGCGTCGAACTAGATGCCAGCCGTGCTGTCTCCGATGGCACAAATACTTGCCTGGCCGCCTCGGGCTTTGTGTGAGCGCAAACTGCACGGCAGGTCCAAACCTCTTTGCCACCGGGACCGGCCGCGTCGGTTACGCCTTCGGCGCTCTCGGCCATACGCTGGCCTATCTCAAGGGAGGCGTGGCTTGGCAATACAATCAGGGCAACGTGCTCAATAACAACGAATATAATGGCCTGCAGCCACAGGAGAACACTCATCTCGACTATGGTCAGGTCGGTGGCGCCATCGGGCTGGGCGTCGAGCAAGCGCTTACGCCTGCATGGTCGGTCAAAGTAGAGTATGACTATCTGCATTTCGGTGGGCCAAGTGTCGCAACGCCTTCGACGGTGCAGTTTCCGCCGTTCGCAATTCTTCCGGCGAACATGACGAGCCTGTCCAGCAACTATCACATCGGAAAGATGGGATTGAAATACCATTTCGGCGCGGACCCATGGGCGGCGCAATGGGTCCGATGCGCCGCTGTACGCGAAAGCACCTGCCGGCGCGCCGCCGATTGCTTACAAGGCCGGTTGGTCGTTCGAAGGCGGATCGCGGCTCTGGCTCAGCCGGGGACGATTCCAATGGGACGCCAGCGCTATTCCCGATGAGATCGCTACTGGAGATCCTAACATTCTTATATCAAGCTCACCTACCACGGCCTCGACGGACTTTCCGGGGAATTATTTGGCCGTCTTGACAGCCCGTGGGGAGTGTTCCTGAAGAGCAACGTTGGCATCGGGCGCTTCGATAAAGGAAAGCTCAACGATGAAGATTGGGGCATCCATCGCAGGCTCTCTTATAGCAACACGATATCGGGCCAGGCAAACGGGAGGTTCACGTACTACACGGCCGACGTAGGTTACGATTTTTCGCGCGGCGCCAACTACAAGGTCGGCGGATTTATCGGCTGGACCTATTACGCCCAGAACTCCGACACGATGGGATGCATGCAGATTGCCAACCCCATGTCTCCATGCACGGCGTCCGCTGATCAAATCGTTGGCAGCCAGGATACGCACTGGAATGCACCTCGCGTCGGCCTGAGCGCCGAAACCATGCTTACCGAGCGTTGGCGTTTAAGCACCGATGTCGCTTACCTGCCTTGGACCGATTTCGCTGGTCGCGACCACCATCTCTTGCGCCCGACGACTACCTTCGCTGATCAACGCGGGAACGGAGGCGGGGGTGTACAGGTCGAAGGCGTGTTGTCCTACTTCATCACCAATAATCTCAGCATCGGCGTCGGCGGGCGCTATTGGGCAATGTGGACCCAAAAGGACAACGAAACGATATGCACAGGCTGTTATCCGGGAACCACTGCGACTGAGTTTTCGAAGTTTAGCATGGAGCGCTGGGGTACGTTCTTTCAGGCCTCTTATAAGGTCAATTGAAAAGGCCCCACCGTAGTCAAGCTCCAGACTCCAGCCTTCCTGGACGAGCATCCTGAAGCCGTACGCGTTTCCCTAGCAGAAGTACCTTGAACCGTCCGAGACGTTTTCGAAGGTGGAAGTCATTACCGGCGTGGCCCGCCGGCGGCGGGTTTACGGTGGATTCCGCCGCCAAATAGTAGTCAGGTACTGTCGAGCAGCTGATGGAAACGTGGAAGCGGCGCCAGGCTGGAATCGGCAACTTCAACAAGCCCCGCAAAGATTTGCCCTTGTAGGACGATTCACGAAGTGTGACGGGTGAAAACAAGTCAATTCCTTTGAAATGACGCACAGGCTGCTAGTGCTGCGATCGACGGGCGATTCGTAAGACGCACGCACTCATTCACTAGTAAAAAAGGGGCCGCCGCGTGAACTTCGGCGGCGACCCACCTGGGCCTACGGTGCAGAAAGTCCGGTCTGTTATCGGCCCGACATATCGAACTGACAACAAAGACATTCAGCGAGATCACACTACTAGGGAAACAGTCCGCGTGTTTCTTTTGCTCCGCGAACGCGCTCGACACCTATCGCCATGGCTGCCGTGCGATTGAACAGGTTTTCACGTTTGCTTCGCGCCAGGACGCGCTCGAAAGTACGGTCCAAAAGTTGATACTCCCTACGCGTGACTTCCTCCTCCTCCCAGAACAGTCGCTGGAGGTCCTGCACCCATTCAAAGTAGCTGACCACGACACCGCCCGAGTTGCAGAGAAGATCGGGGATGAGGAAGATCTCCTCCTGATGGCCTTCCTGCTGGCTATTTCGGCGTCGATGACCCGTTCCAGGGCAGCCGGAACAAGCACGTCACACGGGATCGTCAGCAACTCGCCTGGGTCTAGAGCAAGCTCGCTGGAGTAGCCATCCAGGCTACCTTGCGAGGCAGCATGTCCGACCAGCTGTGGTATATCGAGCCCCCGAGGTCGATAAAGCGCGCCCGTGTGATCGCTGACCGCGATCACTTTCGCTCCCATGTTGTGTAGCTCGAGTGCGGTCATCGAACCGACATTTCCAAAGCCTTGAACAACGGCTGTTGGCGCCATTGAGTGGGATTTTGAGCTCGTCCGCTGCGCGGCGAACCAAATGAGCCACACCCCGGCCTGTGGCTTCACGACGACCGAGCGTTCCACCAGCGCTGACAGGTTTGCCAGTCACGATCTCGGTGACGGTTTGGCCCTGATACATCGAGTAGGTATCTATGAACCACGTCATGATCTGCTCGTTTGTTCCAAGATCGGGAGCTATGACATCAGTGTGCGGCCCAACAAACGGGATCATTTCCTGCATATACCGGCGCGACAGAGTCTCAAGCTCACGGTTCGACAAGCTAGAAGGGTCGACGTTAATTCCGCCCTTGACGCCGCCATATGGCAATCCGACCAGGGCACACTTCCAGCTCATCCAGATCGCGAGCGCTGCAACCTCGCCAAGGTCGACGGTTGGCCCGAACTGGTGCCCCCTTTTGTAGGGCCAAGTGTAAGGTGATGCTGCACCCGATAGCCTTCAAAAGCCGCCGTTGTGCCGTCATCAAGGCGAATTGGGCACGACACCGTGACAGATCGCTTCGGCAGCAGCTGGCGGGGTCTTACGTCGTCTGGTATCCCCAGATAATCGCGATCACGTCGAATTGCTTTACGGCCATCTCAAACACTGGCCCAGTGTAGACAGTCACGATAGCTCCTGAGGCTGGATATGAAACATCGGAATGCTTGTGCTTCAGAGCACCGAGCTCCCTGGTGCGTGTTGCGCGTTTCAGATGTGGGCGAGACAACTAGTCCAATCAGCAAGATTGCGTCTCGCGGTCACGCCAAAAATATGACCAATGCGATGAAAGCGAGATTGACCGAGGCGGCCACGACGGCCCAACAGCGAATCGCGGCAGGCGAAAATTCAAGAGCGTCCTGCGAAGTGTCGGCCCAAAGCGGCGGCATTCAAGTTAGGTCCAAAGACCCGGGTTAAGAGACAAACCTGCATAAGCGCAGAAACCACCCACTCTGCTAAAGCCGAGCCTTTCGACCGCCGCGTAGAGCCCTTGCCGCCCAGCCAACCGCGCTCGCAAAAAGGCACCCCCGGCTGGCCGCGTCGAGCCTGACAACAGATGTGGTAGACCGACTCAATATCATTCCCCGATGCGGCATCTGGATCCGGCAGGCCGGCTGCTGTTTTGCCGCTCACGTTCGATCTCCTGATTGACCACAGAATAGCACTCCGAAGGTACCGATGCTCGGCGTTACGCCCGGCAATCTTCCAATTTCTTGGTGAAACTCATCGCAGAAGCTCTGGTTTGCGAGGTATTTCTACAAGCATGGCCGAAACGAAAGTCGAATCGATCCACCGCGGCAGACGATTCGGGCAACTTTGTTAAACGACCGGGGAATGGCAAAAGCTCGCTTTCCTTTTTGACGCATGCTGCAAACTCGGAAGAGGCAAGGCAGGAGAACGCAGTGCCCTTTCTCCTGCCGAAAATTAGCCGGTCAGTGTGAGATTGAGTTTCAGCCTGCGCGGCAGCGATCGACCACCGTTCATGACGATTGATTGCCCGGTCACAGCAGAAAACTCCGTTCTGCGGCTCTTAAGTCAGAACAACGAGGAGCCTGATTGAGGTGTTCGTGGGTAGCCACCCAGGTTCTGCCAGTCATATTGTGCCGTTCTGCCCTTTTGTTGGCTTCTCGTCGATTGCGTTCACTTCTGTTTCTTCGATGATGATCGGCGGGGGAACGCGGCCGGCACCCTAGGGCCTCAAGTTGGCTTCTGCATCTACCGGATCTTGTAGTAGACGCTCCATCGTCTGCATGGCACAGGCAATGAACGTGCCCAGAACCACTGTTGCGGTTCGTTCGATGAGAGGGGGCTCGGACAATTTGACGCCGTCGACCACATGCGGCATGCCGTCGCGTAATGTCTGCTCATTGGAAATGGCGACTCAGCGTGCAATCCCACAAACATCCCGGCATCAGATGAAGATATCCCAGGTATTTAAGTTCGAGGCAGCGCACCGACTTCCAAACGTCCCGCAGACACATCGCTGTCATCGGATGCACGGTCATTCCTATCGGGTCGAGGTCGTGCTGAACGGGCCCGTCGATCCGCACACCGGGTTCGTAATGGATTTCTTCAACATGGAAGAAGCGATCGGTCTTCTTCTAAAGAACCTCGATCACCGTTGCCTGAACGAAGTCCCGGGACTGGAAAATCCGACGGCGGAAAATATCGCCATCTGGATCTGGAAGCACGCGAAACCGCGCCTTGCGCAACTCTCGAGCGTGAGGGTGTACGAGACGACCGATTGTTGGGCGGAATATGACGGGCCCGATGGCTGAATTCAGCGCTCATTTGGGACTGTGTCGATGCGGCACGCCTGTCCTTCTTCGGCTCCGAAGCCGACTTGCTCGATCTGCACTTCGGCTCCTCGTCGGCCGGGTCCGCGGGCAGATTCCCGTGCTCGCGGAAGGCCCTTGGATCTCGCGGGAGGTCCGAGGACCGCGCCCGGCTTGGCCATGAGGACCCCCTAGCACGTGACCGCATTCGGCCAGACGATCCGGAATCCCGCGTTGTGCTAACCGCCGGAACTGTCTGGGGGGATTCGTTGGAGCGAATTCGATGCTGATTGTACCGGAGAGAGGACCCTCGATCCCGGACGCTCGCGGCTGGGCGATCTCGGTGCTGCAGCAGGTCGGCGCTAGCCGCGAATGCGAGGAGCACGGGTGGATGCGAGCGTGCCATAGAGATCGCCATCAATATCCGCCGTTCGACACTTCGGCGGGCGAAGCCTCTAGTGAAGTTGGCAAGGTGCTGGACTCGAGCGTCCCCGCTGGCTGGTCGCGGATGCCGTTTCGCCCGACTGGTTATTTCCACCCAGCCGATAGCTGCGGAAACCGGCGAATAGCTGTCCACAGGCACCGATGCCTCGCCCGAGCGCATCCGGTAGAGTGCAGTCAGGTGCACACGGAGCGCGGTTTCATCTGTTGACCAAGAAAATGACCGATCCCGTAACCCTGGCCGAAATGGCGGCCGCGACGGCTCTCACCGGGATTACGACGAGATGGTCAATGGCCACAACCTTGACCCGAATCACGTTGCCGCCTTCGCGGCAGATGCCGTTGTCGTCATCATTGCGCACAATGCCGCTTTCGATCGCACGTTCATGGAGCGTTACTGTCCGTCGTTTGAGCATCAAGCTTGGGCGTGTTCGGTCAGTGAGATTGAATGGCGCATCATGGCTTCGAAGGCTCACGGCTGCCGTATCTGCTGATGAAGGCGGGCCTGTTTCATGAGGCTCATCGCGCTGTCGATGACTGCCTCGCGCTCCTCGAGATCCAACTCTTGCAGCTCCCCGATCACAATCGGACCGTTCTTTCCGCACTGCTGGAACGTGCGCGGCGCAAAACCACTGGGATCTGGGCCGAAGATTCGCCGTTCGAGCCGAAGGATGAACTCAAGACGCGTGGATATCGCTGGAGTGACGGTATCGATGGACGGCCAAAGTCTTGGTACATCGATATCGACGAAAGCGATCGAGACGCGGATATCGTGTTCTTGCAAAGGACGATCTATCAGCGCGAAGTGGAGCTCCGCATTCAGAGCCTGACAGCTTTCAACCGCTTTTCGTCAGGATCTAGAAGGAGACGGGTGCTGCTCGATCCGGAAAATCTACACGAAATCCGCAACAGGCATTAAGACGATTGTAGACGCCAGACCAAACGCCGGGGTCGAGCCGATTCATGCTTCCTGCGCCGTTTCCCGCGACGACGTGATGTATGTGCCTACATGCATGATGATCAGGACCTTTACGCGAGAAGCGGCCTTTGGCGGACGACCGGGTTTGACGGGAATCTGGGTCGAGAGGCCCTCATCATAGGCACGTTCGGCTTCGGTAGGTTCCCATTCCACGCCAGGCTCGTCGAGCGCCTGACGCGCCACGCCGGCCAAGCCATCTGGCGTCAGCCGCGAGGGACTGCACGGCCATAGGGCGTAGCCGAGCCGTACGAGACGGCCCTTCCCCAGAAGGGTACGAAGCGCGGCAACACCTGATCTTCGCCGAGCTCGTGAACTCACGCGATAGCAAGACAGCCTCATCCTTCTTCCGCCCGATCTTCTGTTCGATCTTTTCAAGCGAGGTCTGATGCTTTGGCATCGCGGTCTCCGTTCCCGCAAAACATGGACGCATAAACCCGATAACATTCAACAAAATCGGAAAAAACATAATTTACACCACTCCGACGCACCGGGGCGGCTATGCTAACGCGTCGACGGAGCCGGGATTCCCGTTGCGGGCTGGCTGATTCCTCGTGGAAAACGGCGAACCGTATCTGCCCAACCCGATCTTGGCCGAAACGGCAGACTCGGCGTGCTCTTCCCACCACAGGCCAGCGGGTCGCGTATCTCGCCAGGGCTGGTGAGGCGCCACGGGGCATGATCGACGGTGTCTCGCCAGCCGACATGGAGGAATCCGTGAGGGTCCAGACGCCGGACGGGACCTGGGCGCCGCAATCCAGAAGAGCGCCACAACATAGTCAAAAAGCCAGAGCTGCGGATCGTTCCGCAAGTGCTCTGGAATCGAGCGCAGGAGGTTCGTAGCGCGCGCAAGCCGCGGCGTCGCGCCGTGATCCCGCGCAACAATGAGCACCCGCTTGCCGGTGTGCTCCGGTGCGGCGTCTGCAATGGCCACATGCGAATCGCTCAATCCTCGCGTAACGCTGCACCGCGCGCGGCATGCGCGAGCGCGCATCAGCGGGGCACCTGCGAGCACACCCGTAGCTTCGACATGGACGTTCTGCTCGAGGATGCCTCCGACAAAATCAAACTGAAATTGCTTTCGCCGAAAGCCATTGAAGAGGCGATGTGCGCCTGGAAGGAGGAGCGCAAAAACGATCGGAACAAGGGCAGCGAACACGCTAAGCTAGAGCGTCGACGCCGCGTGTTGACTACCGAGATCGAACGCCTGTCATATGCCATCGCAAATAGCCGTCGGAAGCCGGACGAGTTGCTGAAGCGGATCGATGAGTGCGACCTGGAGCGGGAAAGCGTTGAAGAGCGCTTGCGGCTGCTGGGCGGTGGCGGCGAAAATGTCATTGGCTTCGATCACCCGAAATTCAGTGACCGATACCGTTCGGAGATTAGAAGGCTGGTGACCGCGCTGAAGATCAATCCGAAGGCGATCGAAACTCGCGTCGCGTTCCGCAGCTTGATTGAATGCATAGTAGTGCATCCGGTTCGCACGGATGCCCTACGAATATACGCCCTACCTGAACAGCTCCGCGCTTTACGGCAAGAACCTTTTCCCCGAAAACCGCAGCAAGGAGCGAGAAATCAGCACGTTTGCCTACTACGACAATGGCAAGTCAGGGAATCCTGTCGCGATGTACTGACGGACATTCCGACGAACCCCGTTCTCGTCGATGGCCCCGGACATGTCGAAAGGGGTGTGAATCGCTGCCCAGATTTCGGGGATTTCTTGCCCGATAGCCATCTTCGTCCCTACTGGTCGTATTCAGCACGCAGACGCCTGCGGAGGAACACACGAAAGTCAAATGCGCCAATGTAAAGATTCACTCGGAGATCGCGAAAGCTGGTCGCGCGAGAGATTGCGAGCGCGTGCGTGCACTTATGAAGGCACATATGGAGGAAGCTTCGGAATACGTGAAGCGTTTAGACGGCCGTCTCGACGGCCGACTGATCCTCGACTCGGAAATGGCGCCGCGCCCGCGGGCTCTGTCGTGACGAGATGGTAGCGACAGAATACCTACAGGTTTTTCGCACAGGCTTCCGGGAGGACGACTACGCTCAGTGCGATCGATTGGAATTTGCTATGGGTCCGCGCGGGTCAGAGGCTCGTGCTTGAGGCGATCCGTCGACATCGCCGGCAATTCGCATCGCTCCTGCCTGTCGCGATTTCTGCAGAAGACCTTGTTATCGCAACGATCCCATCACATTGTCGAGAGAAGGCTCTTCGGCCAACCTGCAAAAACACCGGTTGAAAAAGCGTTTTAGATCGGTCTTCTCAAACGGCTTCTCTCCCTAAGTCCTTGAAAGGCTTGCTGGGCGCACCAGGGCTCGAACCTGGGACCCGCTGATTAGGGGTCCACAAAATCAACAGTTGGCCGTCAGGCGGAAACGAGGCGGAAGTGCCGGCCAAGCTTATGAGCTTCCCCTTCCCAGCGGCGACTACGCCCAACGCATTCCTTTAGTACGATATGCTACGTTTTTGCGCGATCTCGCTACTGTCGCGGTTTCAGGCATCGGCGGCAATCTGCATGATGCATTGGTACCATACGACTGGAAGCCGATTTCGGCAGCTCAAGCTTAGATGGGTTGCGATGCCACGTTTTGCCGTAATTCCTGCTGGTTCTTGGCCACGTCGTATGCCAGCCGCAGTCGCAGCGGGCTATTGCGGAGAGCCGACTGTCGAAGCCTTTCTCAAACGAGTCGGGACGGAGTATCCTCGACCACGTGTGAAGGAAGAGAGGCGTCAGCTGTGGTTGAGAAACGATCTGGACCGAGCTATTGCCCCGGACATGGTGCCGGGCGACCTCGCCGAGGATTTGTGACGTTGGAGCGCCCGCTTCCACGCTTTGTGGAGGTGCGTCGGCTTGCCCGCGGTTCGGTCGCGTTCTATTTCCGGATCCCGACCTATTACCGCAAGCTCGGCTGCGAGATGGCGAATGAGCCACTTGGGACGAGAAGCCGCATGCGGCGATGACGGAAAAGGCGGACGCGCCGCCACACTCAATGGCTTGTTCGATGAATGGAACGACCAGCGCAGAGGAGAGCCGGGCGAGCAGGGAAAGATTGCGCGCTATGGCACAATCGATTGAATGTTCCGGCAATTCAAGACGGAGAAGGCCTATACCGAGAAAGTCTCTCCCAGGTCACGGCCTGACTACGAGCGGATCATGCAGATGATCTGCGATACCGTCGGTAAGAGCGGACGGCGGATCGGCGAACGGCAGATCATGGAAGTCACGCCACGGGCCGCTGACAAAATCTACGACAAGATCATCAACGGGCCGAACGGAGTCCGGCTGCGGCAGGGCGAGAAAGTGGTCGGCCTCTGTCGCAAGGTCTGGCGCATCATGCGTCGGCTGCACCCGGAGCTGTTCGACAAGCAACACCCGAACCCCTGGGACGACTTCACCCTCAAGAGCCGCACAAGACCACGTGGAGAATTTACAGCGTAAGCCATTCATTTAATTGATCTATTTTGTCTCCGGTCGATCCTATAAGTTGAACCGACTGAGGAAATCAGCGCGACCAAGCTTCCGCACCTTGGATTTTCTAGGGTCATACATGACCCGATTGGAAGGAAAAATCACCCGAATGCGTTCTCAGTGCACACGTAGTGCACACGACGGCCCGAGTGCACACGTCTCACCTTAGGTTGCGCCGGCGAGGATATTCGTGACGTCGCCGCTGATGCTACCGCAACGGCCTCGATCGGACTCTATATTGGGCTCACGACGACGTTCAAGGAGCCGGCTTGTCCTGAACAGGGTCGTCATCGGCAATCGCTCGCCACCCCGCTCCTTCAAGATCGTTGTATTGGCCGTTCCTGAGCGACCAGAGAAACCCCACCAGGCCGAGCAGGCCGAGCACCAGCGCCAGCGGAACGAGGAATACCAGGACTTCCATCAGCTCAACTCCCTGACACCACGATGCGCGCGAAGGGCGTTCAAGATCACGAGCAGCGACGAGCCCGACATGGCAGCAGCGGCCACCAGCGGCGTCGCCAAACCAGCAATTGCCAAGGGCACAGCCAGCAGATTGTAGACAGCGGCCAACCATAGATTCTGTCGCATTAGCCGCAGCGCTTTCCGCGAGAAGCCGATGGCAGCCACCACGGGTGTCAGGCGGTCGCCGAGAAAGACCAGATCGGCGGTCGCCTGGCTCAAATGGGTGGCGGTCACCGGCGACATCGAAACATGCGCGGCCGCCAGCGCAGGCGCGTCGTTCATGCCGTCACCGACCATCATGACCTTGACGCCATGTCGCTTCAGCTCATCGATCCGCGCAATTTTGTCGGCAGGGGTTACGCCTGCCCGCCATTCGTGAATTCCGAGCGACTGCGCGGCGTGACGTACCGCTGGCTTGCGGTCGCCGGACAGTATCTCGACTCCGATGCCACATTGTTGAAGTGCGGCGACAGCTCTGGCTGCATCTGGACGCAGCCGCTGCCGTACCGCAAAGACGTGGCACGTTTCGCCATGACGGAAGGCAACGACCGACGCTTCGGGATCCCTGCACAAGATATCATTGGCCAGATAATCCGCGCCGCAGAATGACGGCCTGCCCAATCTGACTTCAAGTCCGTCGACGAAACCATGCACACCCTGACCGGTAATCTCTTCGACCCCAGCCAGCGGCGTTTTTGCTTTGGCCGCGCGGGCTACCGCGGACGCGACCGGGTGCTGGCTGGCAAGCGCAAGCCGGCCGGCCAGTTCGAACATTTCGGCCGGAATGCTCGCAGCGTTGGCGACATCAAGTTCGGGCAAGGTCAGTGTCCCCGTCTTGTCGAACACGGCCCTGTCGACGTCGGCCAGCCGCTCGATGGCATCGCCGGAATTGAGCAGCACGCCGTTCCGGAACATGGCGCCCGATACGACGGTTTGCACCGCCGGTATGGCGAGGCCGAGCGCGCATGGGCAGGTAATGATCAGAACCGCGATCGCCATGACGATGGCATCATGCCAGGACGCGCCGAACGCGACCCAACCCAGCATGGTCAGAAGGGCTGCGGCGTGGACCACGGGCGCATAGAGCCGGGCCGCGCGATCCGCCAATTGCACATAACGGGTGCGCGCCTGCACCGCGTTGTCGAGCAACCGGCCGATTTCGGACAGCAGCGTGCCTTCAGACGCCGCCGACACGCGCACGCGCAATGCACCGGAGATATTGAGCGTTCCCGCATAGACGGCGGTCCCCGGTCCCGCCTTCACCGGCAGGGTCTCGCCGGTGATCAGGCTTTGATCGATCTTGGACCGGCCCTCGATCACGGAGCCGTCGACGGCCGACCGTTCACCGGGCCGCAGCAACACGATATCGCCGGCCTGCACCGCGGCGATCGGCACTTCGGATATCTCGTCAACGCCAACGAACTTCGTTGCCGTCTCGCCCCTGAGGGCGGCCAGGTTTCCCGCGACGGCGCGAGTCCGCCGGCGCATGCTCTGATCGAGATAGCGGCCGGCCACCAGAAAGGTGATCAGCATCAGCGCCGCATCGAAATAAGCGTGTTCAGCGTGGTGAATGGTTTCGACCACCGACATCGCGAGCGCCAGCACGATGCCGATGCTGATGGGAACGTCCATGTTGGTGCTGCGCGCCCGCAGTGCGCGGAACGCAGACCTGAAGAACGGCTGTCCCGAATAGGCTGCCGCGGGCAAAGCAATCAAGGCAGACAGCCAGTGGAAAAAATCACGCTGCTCCGGGATCATGTCGGTGACGTTGCCGGACCATACCGGCACCGACAGCATCATCACGTTCATCGCGCCAAACGCCGCAACGCCGAGGCAGCGCAACAGGAAGCTCGCCTGCTCAGTCTCGAGCGCTTCGGCACGGACCGGCTCGAACGGATAGGCCTTGTAACCTAGTTCGGCCAACCGGTCGATGAAGCGGGTTGGATCGTGCGCCCCTTGCTTCCATTCCAGCGCCACTCGACGGTCAGTCAAATTGACACGAGCCAGCGTGACATCCGGAAGCGCGGAAAGGGCGCGTTCGATCTTGGACATGCAGCCGGCACAACTGACGCCTTCGACCGCAAGATCGATATGCGACACCCCGGAACCGAGGTCCCTGACATAATGTGAAAAGTCCCGCGCCGCCTGCATGATATGCCCTTCCTAGTTCAACAGCACACGGTTCTTCGACAGAAACAACCGTTGCCCGGCCGAAGCTCCTTCGAGCACGAGGTCCCATTGACCCGGCGCGATCGCGAGGGCGCTTCCCCGATAGATGCCGATCCCCACTTCGGCGAGGAGCACCGGCAAATCGGCGCGCCGGTCGGTCGGCCGCTCGAACCGGCCGTGAAACCTTAGGCCCGATATCGGCCGGCCGCTGCTGTCGCGCGCCTCGATCTGCAGCGTCGCGCCGCCCTGCCCGCTGCGCTCGACATGCGCATCGACCTTCCAGTTTCGCGCGTTCTGATCGCGGGCCGCCGTGATTTGCTTCTCATAGGCGAGGCTTGCGCTATAGGCGCTGTCGACCTCGGTCCCGGGCAGCGTCTGGATAGCAAACCGCATCATGACGAGGTTGACTCCGATCACGACGCCAAAGAACGCGATCAGCATTGCCAACACCTTGCGGCCGGTGATGGGTTTTGGCGCCTGCGATCCCGTCATGTGGTGGCTCCTGCCGCTTACGGCGTGACAAAATTATCGGTGGCGGATGCCACCTCGCCGAGGCCGATATCGGTGATGCGGAAATGCACCGGAACCGACTTCTCTGGATTGTTTGCGGCAGGCGCCGTCACCAGCACCCGCAGCTCGGTGGTCTGGTCGCGCCCCAGAATGATCATCGGCCGCTCCGGGGTGACGGAATCGACGCCGACGACATGGACCGTTGCGTTGACCGGACCGTCGATATCGATCGCGATGACCCGGTCGAAGCCCCGCTTGTTCAACAAGCGAACCGTATAGGCATTGCGGATCGACCCGTCGCTCAACTTCACCGCGACCGGATTGCGGTCGTGGAGTACATTGACATCGAGCAGCGTGCGCGTCAGTAGCGCATAGAGCATGAGCGCGCCGACGCAGGCGATCATGGCGGAGTAGATGACGGTGCGCGGCCGCACAATGCGGTAGATCGGCGGCTTGCCGGCCTGACGGCGGTGAATATTGATATCGTTGTCATACCCGATCAGACGGGTTTCCCGGCCGATCTTGGTCATTACGGTGTCGCAGGCATCGATGCACAGTCCGCACTGGATGCAATCGAGCTGCGCGCCGTCACGGATATCGATCCCGGTTGGGCACACGGCGACGCATTGGTAGCAATCGATGCAATCACCGACCGACTCGCCGAGGGCCCGCAACTCGTTCGCCTTCTTCAGCGACGTGCGCTTTTCACCATGATCGTATTTGTAGGTGACGTTGAGCGCCCATTCATCGGTGAGTGCCGCCTGAATACGGGGCCACGGACACATATAGACGCAGACCTGTTCGCGCATGAAGCCGGCGAGCAGATAGGTCGTTGCTGTCAGTATCGCAATCCAGATATAGGCCAGCATCGGCGCCTGGAACGTCACCAACTGCTTCACCAGTGTCGGCGCGTCGTTGAAATAGAGCACCCAGGCGCCGCCGGTCCACCACGCGATCATCAGCCAGATCGAATGCTTCAGAAGGAGCTCGGAAAAGCGCTGCAGCTTCATGGTGCCGCGCGCGGAATTCTTGCGCATGCGCTCGCGGCGATCGCCCTCGATCAGGCGTTCGACGGCATAGAACAGATCCGTCCACACGGTTTGCGGGCAGAGGTATCCGCACCAGATACGGCCGCCCAGCGAGTTCATCAGGAACAGCGTGATCGCGGCGACGATCAACAGGCCGGTGAAGTAGTAGACCTCCTGCGGCCACAGCTCGATGAAGAAGAAATAGAAACGGCTGTTCGGCAGGTCGACCAGCACCGCCTGGTCGGGCGCGCCGAGGCCGCGATTCCAGCGCACGAACGGCAGCAGATAGTAGACCCCGAGGCAGAACGCCATCAGGCCCCATTTGATCCGGCGGAAGGTCCCCGACACGCTCTGCGGATAGACCTTCTTCTGGGCCACATAGAGCGGCCCGTCGTCTTCAAGCTGCAGATCGATTGGATTCACGGGGCTTGTTCATCGAGGTTGATCTCAGGTCCGGCGTGGACTTTAGGCACGCCCCCGCAACCGCGATTGATCCACCTCAAACAATGCGCAAGTTCCGGCGCCCGCCCGTTATTTGCCCCCGCCGAGCGAGTGGACATAGACGGCCAGCGCCTTGATCGTGGGAGGATCGAGACGACCGACCCAGGTCGGCATGACGCCGGCGCGACCATTGCTGATCGTTTCGATCAGCGTCGCCTCGTCCGAGCCGTAGAGCCAGATCTTGTCGGTCAGGTCGGGCGCTCCGAGTTCCTGATTGCCCTTAGCATTGTCGCCATGGCACGCCGCGCAATTATCCGCAAAGATTTTCGCACCGGCCGATTTGTTGTAGCCCGGGATGGTCGATAGACCCGAGAGCGACCGGACGTAGTTGGCAACTGTGACGATCTGATCCTTCTTCAAAACGCCATCCTTGCCAAACGCCAGCATGGCGTTTTCGTGGGCCTTTGGATGCCCGGAACGGACACCGAACTGGATCGTCTGCATGATCTGATCGAGCGAACCACCCCAAAGCCATTCGTCATCGTTCAGGTTGGGATATCCCTTGGCACCGGCGCCGCCGCTGCCGTGGCACGGCGCGCAGTTGTCGCCGAATACCGTCTTGCCGCGGGCGCGGGCCAGCGCCAGCAATGCCGGATCCTTCTCGATTTCCGCCAGCGGCGCCGCGCCGAGTGCGACCATCTTGTCGCCGCGAATTTTTTCGAGGTTTGCGAGCTCAACGGCAACGTCCGCGCGCGACGAGTAATTCAGCACGCCGGTGGTATGGCTCCACAGCAGCGGCCACGCCGGATACACGATCCAGTAGCCGATCGCCCACACGATGGTCAGGTAAAACGTGATCACCCACCAGCGCGGCAGCGGCGTGTTCAATTCCTTGATGCCGTCCCACTCGTGGCCGGTGGTCGTCTTGCCGGAGACTTGGTCGAAATCGCTGTGCTCAGTCATGATCCGTCACTCCTCCCGCAGCGGCATCTGCGCGGCTTCGTCGAACGCGGCCTTGCTCCGCGGCCAGTACGCGTAAGCTACGATCGCCAGGAAGATTCCCACGAAGATGGGCGTCCAGAACGTGGTGACGAAATCGGATGTAAAATTCTGGACTGTCAGGATGGCTTTCATCGTTCTGCTTTCTCGACGGAGATGTGCTCAGCGAAGATTGGCTTTTTTGTTGTGGAGCTTGAAATCGACCAGCGTGCCGAGCATCTGCAAGTACGCGACTAGCGCGTCCATCTCGGTGGGCATGCCCGGCTTGCCGTCGAAGTTTCTGGCAACCGCTTTGGGATAACGTTTGGCGAAAGCGTCGACACCGGCGTTATCCGGGTCAGCCTGCGCCTTGAGATCGGCCACGGAGTTGGCAATCTGGTCGTCCGAATAGGGCACACCGACCGCGCGGCTGGTGCGAAGATGGCTGGCCATGCCAGAGACATCGACTTCCGTTTCCGACAGGAACGCATATCCCGGCATTACAGATTGCGGCACGATCGCGCGCGGATTGGTTAGGTGCGTGACATGCCATTCATCGGAATATTTGGCGCCGACGCGCGCCAGATCCGGACCGGTGCGCTTCGATCCCCACTGAAACGGGTGGTCATACATGCTCTCGGCCGCGAGCGAGTAATGGCCGTAGCGCTCGACTTCATCCCGCAATGGCCGGACCATCTGCGAGTGGCAGAGATAGCAGCCCTCGCGGACATAGACGTTGCGACCGGCGAGCTCGAGCGGCGTATACGGCCTGACGCCGTCGACGGCTTCGATGGTCGACTTGAGATAAAACATCGGCGTGATCTCGACGAGACCGCCGATGGCAATGACCGTGAGAATTCCGCCGATCAGGACGATCGAGTTCTTCTCGAATATCTGGTGTCTGCTCCAGAAAGACAACTAGTCGCTCCTCATTCCGCCGGCTGAAGAGCGACAGGCGATTGCGCTTCCGCTTCGCCGACACGCACCGTCATCCAGAGATTATAGGCCATGATCAACGCACCGATCAGGAATAGCGCGCCGCCCGCGGCGCGGATCGCATAGAAGGGATGCATCGCCTCGACGGACTCGATGAAGGAATATTCGAGGAAGCCGAGCGAAGTGTAGGCGCGCCACATCAGGCCCTGCAGGATCCCTGAAACCCACATCGCGGAGATGTAGAGCACGATGCCGATGGTCGCGATCCAGAAGTGCCAGTTGACGAGCTTGAGGCTGTAAAGGCCCTTACGATCCCACAACCAGGGGATCAGGCAGTACAGTGCGCCGAACGAGACGAAGCCGACCCAGCCGAGCGCGCCGGAATGAACGTGACCGACCGTCCAATCGGTGTAATGGCTGAGCGAATTCACCACCTTGATCGACATCAGCGGGCCTTCGAATGTGGCTATGCCGTAGAATGCGACCGACACCACGAGTATTCGGAGCACGGGGTCGGTGCGCAATTTGTCCCAGGCCCCTGACAGGGTCATGAGGCCGTTGATCATGCCGCCCCAGGACGGCATCCACAGCATGATGGAGAACGTCATGCCGAGCGTCTGCGCCCAGTCCGGCAACGCCGTATAGTGAAGATGATGCGGCCCGGCCCAGATGTAGAGGAAGATGATCGCCCAGAAGTGGATGATCGACAGCCGATAGGAATAGACCGGCCGCTCGGCGCGCTTCGGAATGAAATAGTACATGATGGCAAGGAAGCCGGCGGTCAGGAAGAAGCCCACCGCATTATGGCCGTACCACCACTGGAACATGGCATCCTGCACGCCGCCCCAGGCAATGTAGGATTTCGAGCCCCAGACGGATACTGGCAGCGCGGGATTGTTGCCGAGATGCAGCACGGCGATGGTGACGATGAAGGCGAGATAGAACCAGTTCGCGACAAAGATATGCGGTTCCTTGCGCTTGATAATGGTCATCAGGAACACCAGCAGATAGGCCACCCAGACGATCGTCAGCCACAGATCGGCGTACCATTCCGGTTCGGCATATTCCTTGGATTGGGTGACGCCGAGCAAATAGCCGGTGCCCGCGATCAGGATGAAGAAGTTGTAGCCGATCACGACGAACCACGGCGCGAGATCGCCGGCGAGGCGCACGCGGCAGGTCTTCTGCACGACATAGAACGACGTTGCGATTAACACATTGCCGCCAAACGCAAAGATCACTGCCGATGTGTGAAGCGGACGCAGGCGGCCAAAGCTGGTCCATGGCAAGTCGAAATTGAGCGCAGGCCAGGCAAGCTGCGACGCGATCAGCAACCCGACCGCAAATCCAGCGATGCCCCAGAACATCGCCATCACAGCCGAAAATTTGACGGGACCCATATTGTAATTGGGCCGGCCATTGATTTCCCGGAGGGGGAGCGCCGCGGGCCGGTCATAATACCGGTTCACGATCGCAAAGACCGCCCACAAACTAGCCGCGCACGCCAGAGACGCGTGAAAGGCGAACGCCGTATCCAGCGCCTTGGCGGTGGCGAACAGGCATAGAAACGCCGACGCGGCAAAAACTATTGCGAGGCCGGCTTCGCCGTGCGTCATCGATTTTGCGGATTGAGACTGGTTCATGCGCGGGCTTCTCTTCTGCAAAGGTCAGTCCCGAATGATCACACCTGGGGCGTCGTCGAATTGATCAAGGTCAAACTCCGGCGAATTTGCGAGAGCGCTGGGGAAAAAGCTGTCAAAACGTCAGCAACACGGAGCGATCGGGACGGATATCCGTAGGGCTGCACGATGCTTCCGTTCGATCTTACGCAGTCGCTTCGCAAGCTGCGGAGATGCCTCGAGTTCCGCTGCCAGGCATTCATCCAGCGCGTCAGCGGAGACCCGACACCCCGTCAAAAGCCCGTAAAGCTCCGGGGGCGACAGATTCAGATCTCGCGCAATCTGCTCGAACTCGGAGCGGTCCATGCCGCGCAGCTCGTTCGCGCGGGAAAAACTGGCGGCGACGGACTTTGCCCATGCGGTCAGAACACTGAATCCGCGCAACTTGCCTGTTTGGCCGAAAGCATTCGTCATGGGAGGTCTCCAGGATGATGATCCCGCAGCAATGCTAGTTCGGACGGGGATTGCCTTGATCGAAGTCAAGCCGGCTGCGCGGGTCACGCCGCCTTGCTGAAACGCGCCGCATCCGTGCGCGTGTGCGGATCGAATACTGCCGCGATGACCCGTACCACCTGACGGCCGGTATCGGTCGACGTCACGACGCGGCCTTCAATGCGTACCAAGCCGTCGTCTACCAAAGGCCGCAGCGAGGCAATTTCTTCCGTAAATTCCATTGCCGGCGCGGTGACGTCGAGGTCGGCCCGAAACGCGCATATCAGGCTTTCGATTGTATTGGCGCGCTGCTTTTCGGCGGCATCGAGCCGACAACCGCGCGCCGCCGCCAGGCGGCCATCCGCAATGACACGAACATAGCTTGGAACGTCGGAGATATTCTGGACATATCCGTCCCTGAACCGCGAAATCGAAGACGCGCCGAAGCCGATCAGGGTTTCCCTGCTGTCGTCGGTATAGCCCTGGAAATTGCGATGCAGCCGTCCCGACGCCGCGGCCCGCGCCAGCGCATCACCCGGTTTTGCAAAATGATCGATGCCGATCTTCAGAAAGCCGTGGCGCTGGAATTCCTCGGCGATGGCCTCGGCCTGGTCGATACGCTCCTCCGCACCGGGAAGCATCTTCTCATCGATAAGCCGCTGATTGGCCTTGAGACGCGGCATGTGGGCGTAGCCGTAGCAGGCGATGCGCGAGGCGACGGTCTGCAGCGGCAATCCGTAGATCAAACTCAGATTGCCGATGCCGGCAGCCCACAGCCGCAAAACGGCCGCGGCGACATCCTGCATCGGCTGCCACCGGCCGATCGCCGCCTGCACCATTGGATTGACGTCCTGCACGCCCAGACTGACGCGGTTGACACCAAGCTCATTCAGGCTGCCCGCCAGCAACGACGTCACACAGCGGGGATCGAGCTCGATGGCGTGCTCGAGACCGGGTTCGAGAACGAAATGCCGGCGCAGGACTGCCATCACGGATGCGAGACCCTCGGCCCCCAGAATGCTGGGCGTTCCCCCACCCCAGTGCAGTCGCGCAATGTGAACCGACGCTGTCAGATTGTCGCTGACCAGCACAATCTCGTGCTCCAGCGCCGCGCGATAGGCGCCGCCGACGTCCTCGCGCAGCGCCTTCTTGGTATGCAACCGCAATAGAGGCAGAGTTCGCGGCAATACGGCACATGCAGATAGACCGAGACGGCCTCGGCCACTCCAGATCGCGCAACCAGCGTTGCTGGTCCGCGGACGCCACCGCCGGCGTGAATTCGGCCGCCGTCGGGTAGGGCGTATATCGCGGCACCTGCAATCGGGCATAACGGCGTACAATATCGTTCACGGCAGGGCTCTCTTCGCCAGACTACTTGACCGGATGCCTCGGGTCAGAAAGGCCGGCGCCTGGCGTCAGTCTGTTGGGCCAATTGCTTGGGGCGGGTCTGCAAATCGCCCCACGCCAGAACGGCAGCAAAGACGACGAACATCAGGACAACGCCTGCGGCAACGAGCATGGAATCAGCGGGCATAGGTGATCTCCTTGTGATGGAGGAACAATGCCTGCTTCACGCAAATCGTCTTTGCGCTGAATCAAATAGATGGGTTACCGCTTAAGATGGTTTCACGCCGCGGCCATCGCCTCGGCACGTGGGCAATCGAGCAGGCGCACGCCTCCGCTGACGATAACAAGCATCTTTTCGCGCTCGAATCGGGTCAACGTCCGGCTCACCGTCTCGATCGTCAGCCCGAGATAGTCCGCGATATCCTGCCGACTCATAGGCAAGGAAACAGTTTGCCGCTCGTCGCCGATATGGGCCAGCCGCGCCCGCCAGCCGACCAGGAAGGCTGCGACCTTCTCCTCCGTCCTGCGCCGCCCCAACAGCAGCATCTGTTGCTGCGCCAGCATCAGTTCGCGTGACGCGAATTCGTTGATCCGGAGCAGAAAGTGTGGCCGCTGCTCGATAAAATGTTTAAAGGCATCCACGGGGAAGCGACACGCCGAAACACGCTTAATCGCGTCCGCCGAATAGCTGTAGCGAATAGACGGCATGGTGCCGAGAAAATCTCCCGGCAGTGCAAATCCGATTACCTGCCGCCGCCCATCTGGCAGCAGCTTGTACAGACGCGCAACACCCGCGGTAAGATTGTGAACCGAGCTGGCAACCTGGCCCGCAGAGAACAGCGCTTCGCTGGGCGCCAAATGAACCTGGCGGGCTATTCGCTCGAATTCGACAAGATCTGTCTCGTCAAGCGCGCCGCAGATGCTGAGCGACCGTACAGCGCAGGCCGTGCAACGACCGAAATTGGCGCGTAATGGCGAGATAGTTCGGATCATGTTCCCTGTCCATTCGACCGACCGGCAATTGCATCCCGCGGTCATAGGCCGGCTACTCAACGACCGCTGAGACGCGTTCCATTTTAAAGGATCCACGGCAGGCCAGTTGATCGAGATCAATTGGGTTCTCGAATAAACCTGCACTGTGCCGTCGATGTCTGGAAACCCGCCAGAGTGGACGCTGCAATGATCGAACGAATTTTGAGGCCTATCGCTTTTGCGTTCATCGCGTTGACGCCGGCCCTCGCCGCTTCACCTGACGAACGGCGCGGCAAGACATTTGCACTCAATAATTGTGCACGATGTCACGCCGTCGACCGCGTGGGCCAAAGCCCGCTAAAGATAGCGCCTCCGTTCCGGATATTGCACAAGCGCTATCCGATAGAGAATTTGGCTGAGTCGCTCGCCGAGGGCATCCAGACCGGGCATCCGACCATGCCGGAGTTCCAGCTCGATCCCGACCAGATTCACGACCTGTTGTCGTATCTGAAGACGCTGGAATACCTTTCTACAAAGCCCCCACCGTCCAGGCGATCACGTTCTTCGCAATCCGGCCGAATGCACCGCTGAACGCAGCGGCGGCTTCTGGCGGCTCTACCTGGTCGAATTTCTCACTTTCCTCGAATAGGCGTGCCGCGACGACCTTACCGCTCTTGTCGATGATCCTCGCCGACAAAGCGATTTCGGCTGAAGGCTTCGCATCGACCACAGTACGGAACCGGCGGACGTCGATCACAAGCTGGAATTCGGTTTGGCCTACGTCCGCCATGCGCAGCGGCGCATGCGCGAGGTCGTAGTTCTCAAAGCTCTCGATCAGCCTTGCCTGCAACAGTTTTGGAAGCGAATCGGCCCACATCGCTTCGGCAAACCCTGGATGGTCCTGTGCCGGCGAGAAAAGAAATCGCTGGGTCTGCGACCGCCGTGGGCTCCGGGATCGCCCATTGCACGTTCACCGTCTTGCCCGCCGGTCCCTGATTTTGCAGGGCGCGCAAGTCATAGGTGATCTTTACCGGCGGCGCGGTCACGCCGGTCATACGTTCGAGGCCGGCGACGATGCCGTCGAGCTTGCCGGCGTTGCGGGCAAGGCCTTCCGAAAACACTTGAAATTGGCGATGGTGTCCTTCAGCGCGCCGGAATTCTCCGTCAGCACCGAATCCACCTTGCGCAGCGCGTCACGGGCAGCCTGCGACATGCCCTGCCCGGCGCCGGGGTCGGCAATAAGCGTCGGCACCTTGCCGGTATTGGCAGCCAGCATACCGCCTTCCAGCGTGATAACGGGAACGCCAGTCAGGCCCTGGAATTCCAGACCGACCTTGGTGTCGGCGCGTACCGGTGTCGTCGAAGCCACCGAAATGGTCGCATTGACGCCGCGCGGTTTACCCGGCGCGAGACCGAGCTCGGAGACTTCGCCGACGCGGATGCCGATGAACAGCACCGCAGCGCCAACCAACAGCCCGGGCACCAAGCCTTCGAACTGGACGTGGTAGGTCGCGCGCGGTCCGAGACCACCGGCATTGTGCAGCCAGTAGATGAAGCCAAATACGGCGGCGATCGCCGCCAGCACGAAGGCGCCGACAACGACGAAGGGAGCGCGGGTTTCCATGGTCTAGCTCGCTTTGGATTGCAGCATCTGGGAACGCTTGCCCTGGAAATAGGCCCGCACCCACGGATGCGGATTGAAGCAGTTCGCGCATCGGCCCGATGGCGACGATCTTGCCGTCGGCGAGTGCCGCGACGCGGTCGCAAACGGTATTCAGACTGGCAAGATCATGGGTGACCATGAACACCGTCAGCCCTAGTGCTTTTTGCAATGTCTTAATCAGGCATCGAAATCGCCCGCCGCAATCGGATCGAGGCCCGAAGTCGGCTCGTCGAGAAACACGATCGCGGGATCGAGTGCGAGCGCACGCGCCAGCGCCACCCGCTTGGTCATGCCTCCGGATAATTCGGACGGAAACTTGTCGCCGTCCTCCGGCTGAGCCCGACCATTTCGAGCTTGGCGGTGGCGATCTCGTCCATCAGTTCATCCGACGGCATGAGATTTTCGCGCAACGGAAACTGGATGTTTTGCCGCACGGTAAGCGAGGAAAACAGCGCGCCCTGCTGAAATAGGATGCCCCATCGCCCGGCGGCGCTTCGCGAGGTGCGGTCATGGTTGCCACCAATTGTCGCCCCCATCACCTCGATCTCGCCTTCCTGCCGCGGAATGAGGCCGATGATGGTGCGCATCAGCACCGACTTGCCGCCGCCGGAAGCGCCGACCAGGCCGAGTATCTCCCCCGGCGCACATCGAGATCAAGATGATCGATCACGACATGGCGGCGGAAGCCGACCACAAGGTCATGCACGCGTATCGCAAACTGTCCGTCCGCTTCCTGCATCGCTACATTCCGATCGATGCAAAGAACACCGCAAACAACCCATCGAGCACGATCACCAGGAAGATCGACTTAACCACCGAGGTGGTGGTCTGCTTACCGAGCGACTCGGCACTCCCCTTCACCCGCAAACCCTCGCTACAGGCGACGATGCCGATCACCAGCGCCATGAACGGCGCCTTGATGATGCCCACCTCGAAATGCGTGACGGATACGGCCTCGTGCAGTCGCGCAATGAAGATCGCCGGCCCCATGCCGCCATAGAACCACGCGACCAGGCCGCCGCCATAAAGTGCGGCCATCGAGCCGATGAGACTAAGGATCGGCAGCGCGCAGGCAAGCGCGATGATCCGGGGCAGCATCAGGAGCTCGATCGGATCCAGCCCCATGGTCGACAACGCGTCGAACTCCTCGCGCATCTTCATCGAGCCGAGCTCGGCGGTGTAGGCGCTGCCGGAACGGCCCAGCACTTTATGAGTTAGCTAGGTGACCTTTGGTTCCATCCGGATAGTCGCTTGCATGGGATGGTCCTTGGCAGGAAGCACACTTAGCGAGCGCGTTGCACCCTGCCGCCGACACTTCGCTGCAACGCCCGCATCACGTCTTCGCGAGAGATGATGCCCGCAAGCCGCTGATCACCGTCGATCACCGGCATGCTGCGGATGCGATGATCGACCATGAGCTGAAGCACCCTGGTCAGCCCGGTATCCGTCCCGACATAGATGAAATCCGAGGTCATGATATCGTTGACCGTCCGCTTCATCAGATCGTCGTAACGCGGCATCATGCGGGCCGGAGTAAAGACAAAGCAGGCAAGATGGTCGAACTTCGAGACAAGCCCTACGACCTGCCCGTTTTCCTCAACCGGGTAGGTATTGAAGTCTTCTCGTTCAAAGAGATCGCCGAGTTCGCGCAGTGTAAGGCCGCGCACGACCGTCGTGACTTTGCCCGTCATATGGTCTGCAACAACCTGATCGATGAAGCTATCCAAGATGCGACCCTCAATCGAAATTCTGTGCGATTCAATCAGACCGTCAGCCGGCGGTATTGATTGAAATCAAGTTCAGTGTGACAGCAGGGAGCAGCGGTTCGATGGGTTGGTGAGATGTCGCGTCACGCCCCCGAGAATCCACTCGCTGAACCGTGAGTGGCCATCCGCACCGGCAATGACAACGCTAGCGCCGACGTCAGCCGCAATCCTATCAAGCTGTTCCGTCACCCCGGCTGCTGACTCCGGAACCACGGTGCTCGCAACGATACCGTGGCCAAGCAGCCACGCCGCCACGTCCGCAACATGTAACAACGCATCGGCGCGATGGGCGCCCTGATTTCTGCAACCGTAATGTCTTTTGCCGTGGCAAGAATCGGCAGCGCATCGAGTATTGCCCGGCGCGCCTCCCTCACATCCTTCCAGGCCACCAGCACGCTTCTGAAATCGAACCATTCCACCGCAGGAGGCACGACGATGATCGGACGGCCGGCCTTGATCAAAAGTGCGCTGGGATCCGCAGCAGCGCAGGGGTCGACAATGGCCTCGCTGCGCGCACCTACCACGAGGATGTCCGCGGCCCTGGCCTGGTGCACGACGTAAGGGACTGGCATCGCCTGGACGGAACGCTACTCCACCGACTTGGCGCGCTTCCCGACCGCAGTACGGAATTGCGCCTCAAGCTCCGACAACCGCCTTCGAACGGCCGTGGCCTCCTCATCGAGGAATTTCTGCGCCTAGCCGCCATCTGCAAAATACAATGGCGCCTTGACGTCCGAGGCCGCAATGCCGATCACCCGCGCCCCGAATCGTCGGCCAGATCCCCCGCCACCGCGAGACAGGCATCATTGGGACGGTCCAGCGCCAGACTGACCATGACGGTTTTGTAGTTCATATCCTGCTCCACCCTTTGGGTCGAAATGCCGAATGGGCGTGCTGCCCACAGAGCTGCACCTTAGAAAACGATTCCAGATCGAACCTGACCTAGATCAAGACGGAGAGCTTTCGCCGTTACGAGCAAACCCGGCTTTGCGATACCCGGGGAGCAATACAGCTCGTGGATATTGCCTTTTCTCTCAATAAGATAAACGCTAGTGATAATTCGCCGCGTTCCCAATAATCGGACACGATTTCCGGCGTGCATGGAATGGTTCGAGGCAAGGCATGATAGACGTCGACCGACCATTTCGCAGTCAGGATCCGCTCGACCAGAACGTGCGCAGCGGGGCCGAGGGATCCGGCGTCGGCACCTGGGATTTTGAGTTTTCGACCCGGGAATTGACCTGGTCCAACACCACAAGGAAGCTTTTCGGCGTCGCACCTGACATGCCGATCGATTACGACAATTTCCTCTCCCTGCTTGATTTGCAGGATCGCGATCGCACCGCGAAGGCGATGCAGCAATCGATCGAAACCGGGTGCAATTTCGATATTCAATACAGGGTGCACCGGTATGCGGATGCGGGTCATTGGGTGCGCGCGCTCGGCGCCATCGTAGCCGGCCCGGATGGTGTCCCTGCCCGGCTCAGCGGTGTGATGATCGACATCGATCGTGAGAAGCGTTTCGAGGATGAGTTAAGGATACGCGAGCGGCACTTCCGTTCGATCCTGGATACGGTCCCCGATGCCATGATCGTGATTGACGAGCACGGCATCATGCAGTTTTTCTCGAGCGCCGCCGAGCGGCAATTTGGCTACACCGAACCTGAAGCGATCGGGAAAAATATCAGCCAGCTGATGCCGGAGCCGGATCGCAGCCGCCATGACGGATATCTCGCCCGCTATTTGAAGACAGGTGAACGCCGCATCATCGGCATCGGCCGCATCGTGACCGGGATGCGCAAGGACGGCACCACATTTCCCATGCATCTCACCATCGGCGAGATGCAATCGGCCGGGAAACCTTACTTCACAGGCTTTGTGCGCGACCTGACCGAGCAGCAGCAGACCCAGGCAAGGCTGCAGGAACTGCAATCCGAACTGGTTCACGTGTCGCGCTTGAGCGCGATGGGAGAGATGGCGTCCGCGCTGGCCCACGAACTCAATCAGCCGCTTTCAGCCATCAGCAACTACATGAAGGGATTACGCCGCCTGCTCGCGGACAGCACCGACGTCAACGCGCCGAAGATCGAGGCCGCGCTCGACCGTGCCGCGGAACAGGCCATCCGGGCCGGTGACATCATCCGGCGACTGCGCACCTTCGTCGGGCGCGAGGCATCGGAGAAGCGCGTCGAGAGCCTTTCGAAGCTGACCGAGGAAGCCGGCGCGCTCGGGCTTACCGGTGCTCGCGAACAGGGGGTATTGCTGCGCTTCAACCTCGACCCGGCCTGCGACCTGGTGCTTGCCGACAGGGTCCAGATCCAGCAGGTCCTGGTCAACCTCTTCCGCAATGCGCTGGAAGCGATGGCCAATTCGATCCACCGCGAGCTGATCGCTTCCAACGCCAAGGCAGCGGACGATATGATTGAAATTGCCATATCGGACACCGGACATGGATTCGGCAGCGACACCCATGTGAACCTGTTTCAGCCGTTTTTCACGACCAAGGAGACAGGCATGGGCGTCGGCCTTTCGATCAGCCGGACAATCATAGAGACCCATGGCGGCCGGATGTGGGCCGAAACAAATCAAGCCGGCGGTGCAACATTTCGTTTCACGCTGCCCGCCGGTGCTGCCAAGGATGTGACTTATGGGCGGTAAGGTTTATGTCATCGATGACGATGCGGCGATGCGCGACTCGCTGGATTTCCTGCTCGGCTCGGCCGGCTACAGCGTGCGCCTGTTCGATTCCGCGCAGGTTTTTCTGAGCGAGCATCCGAAGCTGGAGGCCGGGTGCGTGGTCACGGATATAAGGATGCCGGGCATGGACGGCATGGAATTGCTGCGTCAACTCAATGGAGCCTCCAGCGTCCGAAAGCTTCCGATCATCGTCATGACCGGCCATGGCGACGTGCCGCTCGCCGTCGAAGCTATGAAGCTTGGCGCGCTCGACTTTCTCGAAAAGCCGTTCGAGGATGACCGGCTGATCGGGATGGTCGAGACCGCGCTCTCGCAGAATGAAGGCGGCGCGAAGAGCGAAGCGCTGACGGCCGACATGGCCGCACGGGTCGCGTCCCTCACCCAGCGGGAGCGGCAGGTGATGCAGGGCCTGGTGAGCGGCCAATCGAACAAGGTGATTGCCAGGGAATACAATATCAGCCCTCGCACGGTGGAGGTCTATCGGGCCAACGTCATGACCAAGATGCAGGCGGCTAACCTCTCGGAATTGGTCAGGTTTGCGATCCGGGCCGGGATCGTCGACGATTGAGCCAAGTCAATATGGGCGTGGGCGGACTGGCTATCCTGCACTGATGCAGCATACCCATCACACATTCGGCCGTTCCGAGACTGGCCCGTCCCCCAAAAAATCGCTGATTTACGTCGTCGACGATGACCACGACGTCCTGAAGTCGCTGCGGTTTTTGCTGGAGACCGAGGGCTTCGAGGTCCGCACCTTCCGCAGCGGGTCCGCGTTGCTGGAATCTTCGATCCCGCAGGGCGCGGATTGCCTCGTCGTGGATTACAAGATGGCAGGGATCGACGGTTTGGAACTTGCCCAGCGACTGCGCGGCCTCGACATCAGCACGCCGATCGTCATGATTACGGGTTATCCAGACGGGAGCATTTCGGCGAAGGCCAGCTCTGCCGGGGTGCTTCAGGTCCTCCTCAAGCCCAATCTCGAAGACAATTTGGTGGAATGTATTCGAAACGCCATCAATCCGGGCTCCGCGACGGGCCAGTCCTGAATAATCAGGCGAGACGCGGCACCCGTAAAACCCCATAAGTAGACCCCCTTAGGATATCGTCCGAAATATCGCCGAACAGATATCCTCGATAAACCAAGCCATCCCGCATCGAGGAGATGGCGACATGCATACCCAGACGATCACCGCGCCGGCAGCCCACGTTCTCAACGCCCCGCGCAGCCCGGTACCTCCGTCGGCCGACCAGTTCAGCGTCATCGCCAGTTGCTCGGGTGTGGTCGCGACCGAATTCTCCTACCGCAAGGACGAGGAAATCTACGGCGAGGGCGAACTTGCCGAGTACGTCTATCAGGTAATCCGGGGTGCGGTTCGTACCTACAAGCTGTTGAACGACGGACGGCGCCAGATCGGCGCATTCCATCTGGCCGGCGACGTCTTCGGCCTCGATCCCGGCACCTCCCATCGCCTGACGGCCGAAGCCATCTCCGATACCACCGTCCGCCTGGTGAAGCGCCGCAGCCTGGAAGCCGCCGCGGGATCCAACGTCAGGGTCGCCCACAATCTCTGGACCATGACCGCAAGCGATCTCAGGCACGCGGAAGATCATATGCTGTTGCTCGGCCGCAAGACCGCGATGGAAAAGGTTGCGACGTTCCTCCTGGAAATGGACCGCCGGCTCGCCAAGACCGGTATGATGGCGCTGCCGATGTGCCGCCGCGATATCGGCGATTATCTCGGCCTGACGCTGGAAACCGTGTCGCGCGCGCTGTCGCAGCTCAACGATCAGGGCGTCCTGGTGTTTTCGAGTGCCCGTCAAATCGTGCTGCGCAACCGCCAACGTCTGGCAGACATGGACGCCTGAGGCAGGCCGCCTGCCTACGTCCCCATCTGTACGCGACAATGCGCAACGCACACGGCTAGGAGTCGAGAATGAACAACTATCGCGTCTCGTTTTATAAGGATATCCTGAATTCGGACGGCCACAGCTTCAAGTGCCTGCAGCGCCAAGTTGATGTCCAATCGAATGGTCCGTCGCAGGCGATGGTGCTGGCTGAACGGCTGGTTGACAATGAACGCCTCAACGCCAACTGCATCGAGGTGAAAAGGTAAATCGCGCCGGCCCAGCGCAGGGTTTCGTAAGCGAACAGGATTGTTGAGGATCAGCGATCCCGCACCAAGCCCGACCGCGATGCCGAGCAGCGCCAATCCCAGCGCGACGCCAAGGACGGCGGAGAATCCGGCGAGGCGGCCCCGGCTCGCACCGAGCACGGCGAGATGGGCCATGTTCGGCCCCCGCGTCATTTCGATGATGAGCGATGTCAGGACAAAGGCAATGAGGGGCGATTGAAATGCCGCGGAATAGAAGGCGGCAAGTTCTAGGAAACGGTCCATGTCATGGCGCGCTCATCAGGAGGCGCGGCTCCAGGTGTGTTTGCAGGGAGCGGACGATGGATCCGACGTGTGCTCGAATTCATGAAGCGCGAGGCCATGTAGTTCAACGTCTGGGCCGACCAGCCCGTGCTGATTTATCCGACGCACTGGCGCGTATGGCGTCAATAAGGAATTGAGAGGAGGCAAGTGTACACACCTTCATGCCATTTGATCTACCGCAACGACTCAGCGTGGCTATACGTTCATGCTCGGAGTTTCAGCACGTTGGGGAGCGCGCCATGAAAACCGAGATCAAGACATACCCGATCGTCGAAAACGTCATTAATCTGTTCGGCGACTGGCTCCAGCATCAGCGCGAGATGCGTGAACTTCGCGATATGAATAGCGGGGATTTCGCACGTATTGCGCGGGACCTTTGTGTGAGTCCTGCCGAGCTCGATGCCGTTGTCCGGCAGGGACCACATGCGAGCGATGAGTTGCCGAGGCTCCTGAAATCCTGGGCATCGACGAAGCGACCCTCTCGCGGACCCAGCCTGTCCTGCAACGTGACATGGTCCGCGTCTGCTCTGCATGCGAGCGGAAGGCCCTGTGCAACCACGACCTCGACGCCGGCACCCTCGCCCAACGGTATGACGAGTACTGCCCCAACACGGCGGCAATCGACGAACTGGGTCAGAAGGCGTGATGCATTCGTCAGCTTCGGCCCGTGAGCAACGGGCCGAATTTGGCTAGATACCGAGGAAATTCGCTGCGACGGCCTCGATTCCGAGGCGCGGCAAAACGCCCCCGATTTCGCACTGCGGAAACGGCGAACTCGGGCCGGATTGATCTAGATCAAAGCAGCGAGCGATACTTCTTCTAGCGTTGACGCGGGCAGCGGCACCGATGCCGCCAATGATCCAGCCGTCAAATCGCAAACGAGATTCAGCATGTCGGCCGCAAGCGACGACAGGAGGCGGAAGGCCGCGCCGCAGGCGCATGGAAAAATTCGCGTCTCTATTTCTGACTGCCGTGCTTTTGCTGGCCTTTGCGGTCGCGACCGTCGGCAGCTAGGCCCTCGCCGTTTGGATCTACCAGATGATGGCCGGGCCCCGGCCCTCCCACGCGGTAGTTGCAGCTCTTCAGGGAGAAAAACGTGCCAGACCTCATAGCGCGATCGATCGTCGGGCCCTTATTACGGGCCGTCTGCTCAATCCGGATCGCGTGGTGGCGCCGCCCGGCGGCGAGATCGCCAGCATTCTGGTGCAGGCCCGCCCGGAGCGCCTCGCAGACGTGGAAGCTGCAATCCTGACCCTGGAGGGATGCGAAATCTACGGCCGCGATCCCAAGAGCAAGCTCGTCTTCGTGGTCGATTCGCCGGATGCCGGCGCGCTCGGCACCACGCTCAACCAGCTCGCGCTGTTGCCCGACGTCTATTCCGCTTCGCTTGTTTTCCACGCCATCGACGCGACCACCTGACTTCGGGAGAATTGCCATGACCGAACCCACGCTCGATCGCCGTCAGGTTCTCAAGCTCGAGGCGGCCACAATGGCGGCACTCGCCGGCGGAATGCCGTCGATCGCCGGCGCCGCCGTGGCCTACGTCCTCGATGACGTGCAGCTTGCCGTCGCGATCGCCAGGTCGAAGGACCCGTCTGCCTATATCATCAGCGACAAAACTTTTTCAAAGGCCGAACCCTATGGGACCATGCTGCGTAAGGACGACGCAGCCTTCAAGGCAGTGGCAGATCGTACGACTGCGGAGCTTTACCGCAGCCCGGAGATCGAGGCGCTCTACAAAAAGTGGCTCGAATCGCCGGTCCCGCCGAACGGGCTCAACTTCAATACGCCCATGTCGGCGGTTCTGCGCAAGGCATTTGCAAATCCGTCGGACAGCCCGGATCCCGCAAGCTACGAGCGCTGATGATAGGCGGCCGCGACCGGTGCTTGCGTCCCTTCGGCTTTCCCCGTGGCTTCACACGGCCCTGCTCTGCGTCGGCGCCCGGCCACCGCCGTCAGCGATCAGCACCGCTCCGGTGATGAAAGAGGCTTCGGTGGATGCTAGAAACAGACAGCAGGATGCGATCTCCGATGGCTCGGCAATCCTGCGCAATGCGATTCGCTCCCTTAACACCCTGAATTCGTCTTCTGGTGTACTGCCTTTTTTTCCGCGAGAAGCCGCATTTCATGCTCGCTCATCGGCGTCCGCACCCATCCCGGAGCAACGGCATTGGCGCGAATTCCGTCGCCACCGTGGGCAAAGGCGAGCGAGCGCGTGTAGGACACGACCGCCGCCTTGCTCGCCGCATAGCTCACGCCGTCCGGGCTCGAATTGAACGCCGCAACGGAGGCGATGTTCACGATCGCTCCGCCCCGCTGCCTGAGCAGCGGAAGGGTAGCGCGGCAGACTCTCATCGTTCCCGTCAGATTGACGTCGAACGTTGTCGTCCAGGTCTCGTCCGTCACGGTTTCCGGTTCATCCGGAATGATCAAGCCGGCGGCGTTGAGCCCGATGTCAAGTCTTTCGCCGCACGTTCCGATGGCCGCGGCAATATCCGCTTCGTTCGTCACATCGCCATGTACGGCAGTTCCACCGACCGCACTGGCGGCATCATCCAGCGCCGGACCGCCCAGGCCAAACAGAACAATGCGGGCACCTTCGCGTGTAAACAATTCGGCCGATGCGCGTCCGATTCCGGTCGCAGCACCCGTGATCAGGGCGATGCGCCCTGCAAGACGACTGCTCATTCGATCCCCCATTGCTGCTCGACGGCAAATCCGGTTTCCGGCAGCGTCGAGCCGCCATCGATGAGGGTCGTCTGGCCTGTCACATATTTCGCATGTTCCGACGCGAGATAGACCATGGCGTAGGCGATGTCGTCGGCCTCGCCCATCGATCCGACCGGAATAAACCGTCCGATCCGCGCCATGTTCTCCGGCGTGCTCAGGGTACCGCGGCCGGGCTTTGCGATGAAGCCGGCTTCGACGCCGTTCACGGTGATGCCATCTCGGGCGTGCTCAAATGCCGCGCCGCGAATGAACGCGTTCACGCCGGCCTTCGCGGCCGAGTAATGGGTGCCGCCTCCCATCGCGACCCGGGCCGACACCCACGACGTCACCAGGATTCTCCCGAACCGGTTCGCCCGCATGTGCGGAATGGCGGCCTGCGCCAGGAGTGCCAGGGTCGCATCGAGCTTTTCCTCGTCAAGCTCTTCGAGCGACGACCACAGGCATCCTCCCGCGTTGTGGACCACGATGTCGAGGCGGCCGTGCCGGCTTGCGGCCTGACCCACCAGTGCATGCAGGCCTGCCCGATCCAGCCCGTCGAAGGGAACGTCATGCACACGGAGGTTGCACGCCTCGAGTTGCCTGACTAGTTCCGCAGCAACATCCCTCGTGCGGTTCGCGATCACCACCGTCGCTCCGGCCTCGGCGAAGCGGGTGACGATAGCGGCGCCAATGCCGCGTCCGCCACCGGTCACCAGCGCTACTCTTCCCGACAGGTCGAAAGGAGCTGATGTCATGAGCATCGAGCCATTGCAACTCCGCCTTCAGGCCAGACCGGCCTCGCGCAAGAGGACGATGAAGCGTTCAAACACCCTTGTATGCTTCTCGATATCGTCAGGCGTCGTCGCCGGACACATCAACAACATGGTGTGGAACGGCGTCACCAGAATGCCTTCGTTCATGTAGAAGGCGTGAAGCAGCGTTTCGAGATCGCCGTTTCGATGAGCAATCACGTCGGCACCGTTTCGCGGCGGCTCCGGCATGAACATGATCTCGGCGCGGGCGCCGATCTGGGTGACATGCCAGGGCAGACGCTGGTTGGCGATGAGGCTGCGGATTGCCCGGCAAGCCGCGTCGCGTTGGCAATCATGCGCTGGTAGTTTTCCGCCGTCAGTACGCTCTCGAGCACCGCGCGCATGGTTGCGACCGTAAGCGCATTGCCGGCCAGCGTGCCGCCGATGCCGAGATGGGCAGCCTGGCGTTGTCGCGGGTTGGCAAGGGGTACGAGTTTCCACATTCGTTCGGCGATCTCGGCGTTGAGGCCGAAAATGCCCGCGGGAATGCCGCCGGCAATCGCCTTGCCGGCGACGAGAATATCGGGCTCCAGGCCGTGAAGCTGCGTAAAACCGCCGGGCCCACAGGACAATGTATGGGTCTCGTCGATGATCAGGACGGTGCCGGTACGGCGTGTGATATCGCGCAGCGCTTCGTGGAAGCCGGGCGCGACCGGGATCATCCCGAAGTTCGTCATCAGGGGCTCGGCCAATACGCAGGCGACGTCGCCGTGCGACAGCGCCCTCTCCAGGCCCTCGACATCGTTGAATTCGACGATCCGGCTGACAGCGGCGTGGTCGACGCCGTTCGGATCGATCGGTTGCGCATGCCGACGCGGCCGTCGCGGATCTCGATATGGGCCTCCTCGATGCCGCCGTGATAGCAGCCGGAGAACACCAGGACTTTCGGCCGCCCCGTGATCATTCGCGCGATGCGGATCGCGCCGCGGTTGGTCGTCGGTCGCCGACGTCGTCAGCGTCCAGTACCGCGGGCCGAAGCGGCGGGAGAGTTCGGCGCCGACCCAGAGGCTGTCTTCGGTCGGCAACATCATTGTCGCGCCGCGGCTTAGCTGGCGCAGTGCGGCCCGGGTGATGGCCTCGGGGGCATGACCGCACATGCCGCCGGTGTCGCCGAGGCAAAAGTCCACATAGTCATGCCCGTCGATATCGCGGATATGCGCGCCATTGGCTTCCTCAACATACCAGGGAAACCCGCCGGCCCAGCGCCGCATCCAGTGCGAGGGGCCGCCATAAAGAAAATGCTGCTTGCCCTCCTCCCACGCCCTGGCCGAGCGCGGATGCAGCTTCAGGAAACGTTCCTGTTCGCGCGCGATCAGCATGTCCAGCTTTGCGGCGTTCATCACAGCGCAATCCAGGCGGTCTTGAGGTCGCAATATTCGTCGAGCGCGTGCAACGACTTGTCCCGTCCGAATCCCGATTGCTTGAAGCCGCCGAGCGGCACGGTGATGTCGGCACCGCCATAGGTGTTGACGTGCACGACGCTCGCGTTGACGGCGCGCACCATGCGGTGCGCAGTCGACAGGCTGCCGGTCCACACCGCCGACGCCAGCCCATAGCTGGTGGAATTCGCAAGCCGCACGGCCTCGTCCTCGCTGTCAAACCGCGTGACCGCAAGCACCGGTCCAAACACCTCCTCGCGCGACCACGTCATTTCAGGCGAGACGTCGGCAAAGATCGCCGGCGACACGAAGGTCCCGCCGGTGTCGCGAAGAATCCGCTCGTCGCCGGTCAGCCGCTTCGCACCCTCACGCTCGGCAAGCTCCACTGCATCGAGGCTTCGTTGCAACTGGGCTTCGCTCGCCACCGCGCCGATGTCAGAACTCAAGCGCAGGGGATCGCTAACCCGGAGCGAAGTGGTCACGCTCAACAACTCGTCCATGAAGCGGTCGTGGATCGAGGATTGCACGATCAGCCGCGATCCGGCGACGCAGACCTGTCCCGAATTACGGAAGATGCCGTTGGCGGACACCTTGGCCGCCTGCTTGAGATCGGGCACATCGGCAAAGACTATGTTGGGCGACTTGCCGCCGAGCTCGAGATAGAAGCGCTTGAGGTTCGACCGCGCGGAGTATTCGAGCAACCGCCTGCCGACCGCGCCCGACCCGGTGAAGGCAATGGCATCGACGTCGCCGTGAAGCGCAAGGGCCTCGCCGGCCGTTGTCCCCCGGCCGGTGACAACATTCAGCACGCCATCCGGAAGACCGGCTTCGCTGGCAAGCTCGGTCAGCCGAAGCAGCGTCAGCGAAGCGAGCTCGGGCGGTTTGACCACGACCGAGTTGCCGGTCGCAAGCGCCGGCGCGATCTTCCAGGCGCCGATCATCAACGGGAAATTCCAGGGTACGATAACGCCGATCACGCCGAGCGGTTCGCGATGGATCAGGCCAAGAACATCCCGCCCGGTCGGCGCGATCTCGCCATAGACCTTGTCGACCGCCTCGGCGTAGAAGCGCATCGTTCCGGCCGCTGATATCGGTTCGGCCTTGTAGGCCATGTTGATCTCGGTGCCGTTGTCGCGGACCCCCAGCACGGCGAGTTCGAGCGCATGGCCTTCAGTCAATTCCGCCAGCCGCAGCAGGATCTTCTTGCGGTGAGAGGGTGCCGCCTTCGACCACGCGCCCTGCTCGTAAACCTGCCGGGCGCCGCGCACCGCCCGGTCGATATCGTCGGGGCCACCGTCGGCGATGCTGGTGAACGTCCGCCCGTCGATCGGAGAAAAGACGTCGAGCCGTCCGCCTCGCAGGCTGCGAACGTGCGTGCCCGCGATGAAGAGCTCCCTTGGCGTTAACGTCTCTCAGCCGATCGATCTGCTCCTGCTGCATGCTTCACTTGCCTCGTGAAGACGGCTTGCGCACCCCCACGTCCTCTCGCCAAGAGACCTTTTTGCAACGGGAATAGGCGCTCGCGGCCCGTTCCGTCGCAATCAACCGATAGGTGGATGCTGCAACAACCGCCCCAAGGCCGGCAAACTTGAAAGCCACCAGTTTTCGACCTACCACTTTTGCTGCGCCGCAGCCTGAGCGGCCGTTCGGATGCGCGGCTCCCGGCCGGCGCGCAACCGAGGAAAATTTTGGAGCATCCATCGACCATGACCAAACTCGCGCATCCCCGAATCCTGGTCATTGGGACAGGCGACACCAAGGCGGATGAACTGCGCTTCATCGGAGACTGCATCGCGGCAGCCGGCGGCGAAGCCATCATGATGGATGTCAGCGTGCTCGGCGATCCCCCCTACTCGCCGCATCACGACAAGCACGCAGTGGCGCAGGCAGCCGAGACCACGATCGACAAGATCGCCGAAAGCGGCGACGAGAATTCGGCGATGTCGCTGATGGCGCTCGGGGCGAAGCGGTTGGCACGGCGTCTATACGATAGCGGCGACTTCGACGGCATGCTCGCGATCGGCGGCACCATGGGGACGGATCTCGCGCTCGATGTCGCGCAGGCGCTGCCGATCGGCGTACCGAAATTCGTGATCTCGACCATTGCCTACTCGCATCTGGTGCCACCGGAGCGCATCGCGGCCGACCTGATGATGATCCTGTGGGCCGGCGGTCTCTATGGGCTCAACAGCACCTGCAAATCCGTGCTGTCGCAAGGCTGCGGGGCAGTCGTGGGCGCTGCGAGAAGCGCGATGAAACCGCGGTCGGACCGGCCCGTCGTCGCCATGACGTCGCTTGGAAAAAGCTGCCTCAGCTACATGGTCGAACTCAAGCCTGCGCTGGAACAGCGCGGCTGCGAGGTCGTGGTGTTTCACACCACCGGCATGGGCGGCCGCGCGATGGAATCGATCGCCGCGAAGGAGGGCTTTGCTGCCATTCTCGATCTCAGCCTGCAGGAGGTCGCCAACCAATTGACCGGCTCGGTCGTGAATTCCGGCGCCGATCGGCTGGAGAACGCCGGCAAGGCCGGAATACCGCAGATCGTGGCGCCGGGCGCCATCGATATGGTGGATTTTCCGGCCTGGCTGCCAACGCCGAAGGAACTGCTCGAACGCCCCTACCATGCACACAACCGGCTGCTGGCCTCGGCGACATCGCGCCCGGACGATCGGCGCAGGATCGCGCGCGCAATTGCAGACAAGCTTGCTTCAGCTCAGGCGCCGGTGGCGTTTGTTCTGCCGACCGGCGGTATCCAGCAATGGGACCGCGAAGGCGAAGCACTGCACGATCCGGAAGGACTGGCCGCCTTCGTCGGCGAGATGCGTTCGGCCATCAAGCCGCCGGTCGAGCTTCACGAGATCAATGACCACATCAATAGCGCGGCATTCAACGCCATCGTGCTCGGCATATTCGATCGTTGGGTGAAGGCCGGCATCGTGCCGGCCGGCCGGGCATCGGTCGCGGCGTGAGTTTTCCGCGCGCCAAAGCCCTCGTGCTCGATTTCGGCGGCGTCATCTCGAAGACGCTGTTCGAAACCCACGGACTGACCGAAGCCGCCCTTGGCCTTTCCCCGAGCACCTTGCGCTGGCGCGGACCCTTCGCGATCGAAACCGACCCGCTTTGGGCATCGATGCAACGCGGCGAAATTTCGGAACGTGACTATTGGGTCACGCGCAGCCGCGAGGTGGGACGTCTGGTCGGCGAAGACTGGAACGACATGGCGACCTTCGTCAAACGGGCGCGTGGCGCCGACCCGGAAGCCGTGATCAGGCCCGAAGCCAAGCGGGCGATCGAACTGGTTGCGGACACCGGCTTCAAACTAGCGATCCTATCGAATGAGCTCGACTTGTTCTACGGCACGGAATTTCGTGGAAGATTGCCGTTGTTGCAGCGCTTCGCGGCGATCATTGATGCCACCTACACAAAGCTATTGAAACCCGATCCGCGCGCCTATCAGATGGTGCTCGACGCGTTGTCCCTCGACGCCGGGGCTTGCGTGTTCGTGGACGACCAGCGGCGCAACATCGATGGGGCCGAAGCGTGCGGAATGGACACTGTCCTGTTCGACGTCCGCGATCCCCGCTCCGGCTACGTCGCCGCGCTCCGACCCTTCGGCCTCGAACTCACTGAAGAAATGGCGGGCAGATCATGCGCGACACCAATTTCCTGATCGAGAACAACGCCAAATCGATATGGCACCCGATGGCGCATCCGGCGGAAATGCGCGCCCATCCGCCAAGGATCATCATGAAGGGCGAAGGCGTCCACGTCACCGACGTGAGCGGGCGCACCCTGCTCGACGCCGTTGGCGGGTTGTGGAACGTCAACCTCGGCTATAGCTGCGACCCGATCAAGAAGGCGATCGCCGACCAGCTCGATGCGCTCCCCTATTATTCCGGGTTTCGCGGCACCTCGAACGGCCCTTCGATCGAACTCGCCTACGAGCTGACCGAATGGTTCAAGCCGGAAGGGATGGTGCGCGCCTTCTTCACATCGGGCGGCTCCGATTCCGTCGAGTCGGCGCTGCGGCTTGCGCGGCAGTACTGGAAGATCAAGGGACAATCGGACCGCACTAAATTCCTTGCACTGAAGAAGGGCTATCACGGCACGCATTTCGGCGGCGCCTCGGTCAACGGCAATGCCAACTTCCGACGCAATTACGAGCCGCTGCTGCCCGGCGTGTTCCACATCCCGGCGCCCTGGACCTATCGCAATCCGTTTAATGAGACCGATCCGGCCAGGCTGGCGCAGCTCTGTGCGGCCGCCATGGAGGACGAGATCGCGTTCCAAGGCGCGGATACGATCGCCGCCTTCATCATGGAGCCCGTGCTCGGCGCCGGAGGGGTGATCGTGCCTCCTGACAACTTCATGAAGCTTGTGCGCGAAATCTGTGACCGCCACGGCATCCTGATGATCTCGGACGAGGTGGTGACCGGCTTTGGCCGCACCGGCGCCTGGTCGGGCGCGCGGCTTTTCGGCGTGGAGCCGGACATGATGACGATCGCCAAGGCGATCACTTCGGGTTATTTCCCGCTCGGCGCCACCCTGATCAATGACAATATCGCCGAGACTTTTGAATCCGATCAAACCACTTTCGGTTCGATCGGCCACGGCTACACCTATTCGGGGCACCCCGTTGGCTGCGCCGCGGGGATCGCGGCGCTCGCTAAAACCAAGCGGCTCAAGCTCGACAAGAATGCCGTTGCGCGCGGCAAGGAGCTGGGACAAGCGCTGGAACAGCTCAAGGCGCGGCACGCCGTCGTCGGCGATGTCCGTTACAAGGGGCTGATGGCCGGCGTCGAACTCGTCTCCGATCGCGACAGCAAGAAGGCGGCCGACAAGAAGACGATGGCGGCGGTGGCGGACGGCTCCTACGAGGCCGGCGTGATGCTTCGCGTCTCCGGCAATAACCTCATCCTGTCGCCGCCGCTGATCCTGACGTCGGCGGACGTTGCAAAAATCGCCGAGGGCATCGACGCCGGGCTAGAGGCGGTCAAGTAGTTCAAAAACCCAGCGCCAGCCCGTCCTTGCGGTGATCGGACGCGCCGAGGAGAACGCCGCGTTCGTGGTCGATGCGGATCGCCTGGCAGCCGCCGATCGGCTCCTCTGACCAGCGGACATTGTGCCCGCGCGCGGCGAGATCGTCCTTGGCTGAGGCCGATATCGTTGTTTCCAGCGAGAGCACGCCGTCAAACGAGAACGATCGCGGCGCTTCCGCGGCGGCTGGATGTCCAGGCCGAGGTCGAGGATGTTCGAGATCAGGTTGGCGTGGCCCGTGGCCTGATAGTGCCCGCCCATCACCCCGAACGGCATCACCGCGCGTCCGTTCTGCATCATCATGCCGGGAATGATGGTGTGCATCGGCCGCTTGCGCGGCCCGAGCGAATTGGGATGCCCCGGCCGGGCGCGAAAGCTCCAGCCGCGGTTATGCAGCAGCACGCCGGACTTCGGCGCATAGATGCCGCTGCCGAACGGATAGAACAGCGAGTTGATCAGCGAAATCGCATTGAGGTCGCGGTCGACAACCGTGACATAAACGGTATCGCGGTGCTCGATATCGTCCCACGCCTCGATGGTTGAGGCGCGTTTCATGTCGATCTTTTTGCGGATTGCGCCAATATAGTCGTCGGAAAGGAACGAGGCGCTGTCGATATTGCTGGTGGCGGGATCGCAGAAGAAGGAGTCGCGCGCCCGGTATGCCGCCTTGGTCGCTTCCGCCAGCAGATGGATCCGGTCGGCCTCCGCAAGCTCCGCAACACCAAAACCGGCAAGCATCCGCAGAATCATCAGCGCCGCCAGGCCCTGCCCGTTGGGCGGGCATTCTGTGATGTCGTAGCCGCTATAGCTTGCCGAGATCGGCGTGACATAGCTCGATTTCTGCGCGGCGAAATCCTCAGGGCTGTGCGCGCCGCCGAGCCCGCGCAAAATGCCGACGATCTCATCGGCGACGGCGCCTTCGTAGAACGCCTTGCGTCCTTCCTTCGCAATGCTGCGTAGCGTCTGGCCGAGCGCCGGCTGAGACCTGATGTCGCCGACCGTCGGCAAACGGCCTCCCGGCAAGAACTGGGCCGCGGCAGCGGTATTGCCTTCAAGCCGTGACCGAAAACGTCTCCAATCCTCGGCCACACGCGGCGCGATGCAAAAGCCCTGCTCCGCCGCCGCAATCGCGGGACGGAAAATCTCTTCCAGCGGTTTGCTGCCATGGTCGGCAACCAGCCTGCACCAGGCGTCGATCGCGCCCGGCACGGTGACGGATTCGGGCGAGGTCGGGGGGATATCCCGCGCCCCGGCGCTGGCATACCTGTCGGCGATGGTGGCCGCCGCCGTATAGCCCGAGCCATTGAGGGCGACGGGAGCCCCTGCCTTTGGGGAATACAGCGCAAAGCAATCGCCGCCGATTCCCGTCATCTGGGGCTCGACCACGCCCTACACTGCTACCGCGGCGATGGCGGCGTCGACGGCATTGCCGCCCGCCTTCAGAATTTCGACCGCGGCAAAGTGCGGCTTGCGGGTGCGACGTCGCGGCCATTCCCTTCTCGGCAACCGCGACCGAGCGGGCGACGGCCATGAAATCTCGCATAACAATTCCTCTCTTTGACTGTTGGCGTCAGCCGCCATGCGCGGCCGCAACCTTGGATCGAGCACATCCTGCAGGGTATCGCCCAGCAGGTTGAAGGACAAAGCGGTGAGAAAGATCGCAGCTCCCGGCCAGATCGCCATCCACGGCGCTTCCTCGAGATAGTTTTTGGCCGTGGTCAGCATGTTGCCCCAAGATGCGCCCGGAGGCTGCTGGCCGACGCCGAGGAACGACAGGCTCGCCTCCGCGATGACCGCGAACGCCATCGTCAGCGTCGCCTGCACGATCAGCGCCGGCACGATGTTGGGAAAGATGTGCTTGAGCACGATCCGCCAACGCGGATTGCCGACAACATAGGCGGCCTCGACATACTCCTCGAACTTCACGCCCATCGCTTGCGCGCGGCTGAGGCGGATGAAGACGGGAATGGCGGCCACGCCGATCGCGATCACGGCATTGATCAGGCTGGGGCCCGAGAAAGGCGGCCAGCGACACCGCGAAGATCAGCGCCGGGATCGCCTGCATCGCGTCGGTGAAACGGGTGATGACGCCATCCACAAAGCCACCGAGATAACCCGCACACAGCCCCACGGGAACGCCGATCGCGAGCGCGATGCCTACCGATATCACGCTCGCCAGCAGCGAGGCCCTCGCGCCATAGATCATCCGGGACAGGATGTCGCGGCCGAGATCGTCGGTGCCGAACAGATGGGTGCGGCTCTGGCTTCGCGCAGCGCCGACCAGTCGGCCGATGCCGGATCGAACGGGGCGATCAGTTCCGCGCCGACGGCCAGCACAACGACGACAAGGACGACCGCCATCGCCAGCATGGCGACGGGCTGCCGCGACAATGCGGACAAGGCCAGCCCCAGGGGGCTCCGCAGCGCTGCCGACGGACGGACCTGACGAATGCTGAGCGCGACGGCCATCACCGTCCTCTCAGCCGCGGATTGACCGCGGCATAAGCGAGGTCGGCAAACAGGTTCAGAAGGAGGAAGACCGCCGCCGTACACAGCACCGCGCCCTGCACCACGGCGTAGTCGCGGTTGAACACGGCATCCACGACCAGCTTTCCGAAACCCGGCATCGAGAACACGGTTTCAGTGAGCACGGTTCCCGACAACAATTGCCCGAACTCCAGCGCACCCAGCGTGATGACCGGCAGCGCGGCGTTGCGCAGCGCATGCACGAAGATGACGGTCGTCTCGGCCAGTCCCTTGGCCCGCGCGGTCCGGACATAATCATTCGACAGAACCTGCAGCATTGCGCTGCGGGTATGCCGCATCATCACGCCGCTTACCGCGAGGCCGAGAACCGTGGCCGGCATGACCATCGACCGCAGATTTTCCGTCAGCGGCACGTATCCGGAGGCCGGCAATATCCGCCATTTGACGGCAAACAGCAAGATGAAGAGGATGCCGAGCCAGAACGCCGGCATCGAAATCCCGAACAAGGCAATACACCGGGCAAAATAGTCCATCGGTCCACCGCGCGAGGTCGCGGCCAGGATGCCCATCGAGACGCCAAAGGTCAGCGCGATGATCATCGACAGCGTTGCAAGCTCCAGCGTCACCGGAATTTTTTGCTTGAGGAGCTCAACGACGGTCTGCTGCGTCCGCAGCGAAATTCCGAGATCTCCCTGGGCAATTCCGGCTACCCACTTGCCGTAGCGGACCAGCAGGGAATCATCGAGATGGTATTTGGCGCGGATTTCGGCGATCAGGTCGGGCGACGCCTCGTCGCCCGCGATGGTCAGCGCGGGATCGCCGGGCAGAAGCTGTTGCAGCGAAAAGACGATGACCGAGACAAAGAAGATCGTCGGGATCATCAGGCCAATTCGCTGCAGCAGGAAGCGTGTCATCGAAAGCAGCCGCTCAGTTCAGCTTCAGATTGGTGAAGCGGACCAGTCCGTCTGGATAGGCCACGAAGTTGGTCATCTCCTTCTTTCTTCCCCAGAAATACTTGCGATGGAAGGCAAACAGCATCGGACGGTCCTTCAGGATGATCGCCGCTGCCTGAGCCCATGCCTTGCGTCGGGCTTCGGGGTCGGCCGTGCGCCGCGCCGCCTGCAGCGCCGCATAGACTTCGGGATTGCAGTACTTGCCGATGTTGAGCGGCGCGTTGCAGGCGGTGAAATTGTAGATGTTGCCGTCGGGATCGGGGCGGCCGCTCCAGAAATAGGTGAACATCTCGAAATCGCCTTTCTGGGTGATGTCGAGGGCGGTCGCAAATTCGGTCGCCTGTATCTTTACGTCAAATCCGGCGCGCGTCATCGCCTGGATGATCTGCGCGAACTGCACCGTCTCGGTTTGCGTCGGGGTGACGAGCGTGACGACGGGGTTCGGCTTGCCGGCTGCGGCGAGCAGCGCCTTTGCCTTGGCGATGTCGCGCTTCTGAATCGGAAGCTGCTTGTCGTAGTACGTGTTCGATGGCGAGACCCACTGGTTGCCGGGCGTGTACTGGCCCTTTGACATCGCCTGCACCAGCCCGTCGCGGTCGATCGACAGCTCGAATGCCTCGCGGATGCGCGGATCGGAGCCCATCGGTCCCTTCGACTTCTCGCCGGCGCCGACATTATAAAGGAGGCCGTTCCAGCCCAGCTCGGTATTTTCCTCGACCGCGAAACGGCCTTCGGATTTGACGCCGGCCACATCGATCGGCGCGATGCGGTCGATCAGGTCGAGTTGCCCGGATCGAATGCGAGGCGGACGGTCGGATCAGGCAAGGTCCGAAACACGATCTGGTCGAGATAGATGTTGTCCTTGTTCCAGTACTTGTCGAACTTGTCGACGACGATGCGGTCCTGCGCCACCCTTTCATTGAACCTGAACGGGCCTGCGCAGACCGACGCGGTGGTGAATTTGTCGCCGACTGGCCGCCTTCGGCGACACCGTCATGCCGGGCGCGGTCGGACAGATATCCGACCAGCGGCACAAAGGGCGCAGACAAACTGAGCTTGACGGTGAGGTTATCGACGACCTCCACGACTTCAGCGGCCCGAGTTCAGCCTTGCGCTGTGAGCCGGTCATCGACTGATGGCGCTCGATCGAATACTTCACCGCCTCGGCGTTGAAAGGTTCGCCGTCGTGAAACACGACGTTGGGGCGCAGCTTGAGGGTCAGCGAGAGGTTGTCGTCGGACCAGGACCACGAGGTCGCGAGCTGCGGCGTGAACTTCAGGTCCGGCGTGATATCGATCAGCTTGTCACAGAGCGCGCTGAAGATCATGCGCGTCGTGAAGCCGCGGCTTAGCGTAGGATCGAGGACATTGACATCCTCGTTGAAGCCGAAACGCAGGGACTGCGCCTGGACGCCGCTCGTCACCGCGAGCGACACCAGGGAAGCGAGCAATAGTCTCTTCATGATCTCAACTCCTGCTGACCGGCGGCCGATCCCGCCTTGTCCTGAAAAAATCCGAGAAGCCGTTGAATACGGGTCGAATGGATGTCGTCGCTCGCCCTGACCGCTTCCGGCATCGGCTCGACGTCGCGCCAGCGGTGACAGCCGACGACATGCCCGGGCGCAATCGTTTCCAGCACCGGTTCGACCTGCGCGCAGATGTTCGTTTTTAGCGGGCAGCGCGTGTGGAAGCGGCATCCCGATGGCGGATCGATCGGGCTGGGAACGTCGCCGCCGACGGTAGTCGCGCGGACGCGGCCGAAAACCGGTTGCGGGATAGCGCCCAGCAGCGCGCGCGTGTAGGGGTGCCGCGGGTTGGTAAACAGCTCGGACGCTCTTGCAACTTCGACCAGACGGCCGAGATACATCACGGCGATGCGGTCGGAGATGTGCTTTACGACGGCAAGGTCATGCGCGATGAACAGCAGGCTGAGACCGAGCCGCACCTTCAGCATCTTGAGTAGATTGAGAACCTGCGCCTGCACCGAAACGTCGAGCGCGGAGACCGCCTCGCCGCAAACGATGAAGGATGGTTCAAGCGCCAGGGCGCGTGCGATGCCGACGCGCTGTCTCTGGCCGCCCGACAGCTCATGCGGATAGCGCGACGCGAACGACCGCGGCAACCCGACCATCTCCAGCAGTTCGGCTATTCTCGTTGCGCGTTGCCGTTTTGGAACCATGCTGTGCAACGACAGCGGTTCGCCGATCGCCTCGCCTGCCGTCATCCGCGGATTGAGCGACGCATACGGATACTGGAACACGAACTGAATGCGCCGCGAAATCCTCTCCGCCTTGCGCCGCGCACCGGCGCCGTATTTCCGTCCTTCAAATTCGACATGGCCCGATGTCGGATCGATCAACTGGACCAGCATCCTGCCCGTCGTCGACTTGCCGCAACCGGATTCGCCGACGAGGGACAGCGTCTCGCCCTTGGCGACCTCGAAGCTGACGCCGTCGACCGCACGCAGCGACGTTTGCGTTCGCCCAAACCAGCCACCGCCAACCGGATAATGCTTGGCAAGGTCGACCGCCCTGAGCACCGGCTCGGTCATAACGGTGCCTTCCAGCACGCCGCCCGGTGCCCCGGTCTCACCTCAGCGAGATCAGGGCTTTCCTCCCGGCATTTGTCGGCGGCGAACGGGCAGCGCGGCTCGAACCTGCATCCCGGCGGCGGATCGGAGGCCAGCGGCAGCGTGCCGGGAATCGCAGGCAGCCATTCGCTCGTCGTATCGATCCGCGGGATCGATCCCATCAAACCGACGGTGTAGGGATGCTGCGGCTGCTCGAACAGCGAGCGGGTCGGCCCCTCCTCGACCATACGTCCGGCGTAAAGCACGACGACGCGGTCGACATTCTCGGCGACGACACCGATGTCGTGCGAGATGAAGATCATCGCCGAACCGAGCTCGTCCTTCAGCTCCCCAAGCAGATGGAGGATCTGGGCCTGCACCGTGACATCGAGGGCCGTCGTCGGCTCGTCGGCGATCAGGAGCGCCGGCTGGCAGATCAGCGCGATTGCGATCATCACGCGCTGGCGCATGCCGCCGAAGCTGGTGCGGGTATTCGTCGAAACCGCCGTTCGGCGGCGGGCAGCTTGACCTTCTTGCGCTGGTCGCAGCCGCGATGCCGTATCAGCCCCTCTGCGATCTGATAGCCGACGATGAGCGCTGGATTGAGGCTCGTCATCGGATCCTGAAAACTCATTGCGAGGCGGTCCCCGCGAAGATCGCGCATGCGGCCGGCGCCAATTTCAGGAGGTCGGCGCTCTCGAACTCGACGTGCCGCGATACCGACATGCCGACTGGCAAAAGGCCCATCAAAGCGAGTGACGTCAGCGATTTTCCGCAGCCGGACTCGCCAACGATGCCCAACGTTTCGCCGCGGTTGAGTGTAAAGGAAAGGCCATCGACCAGCGGATAGCCAGCGTTGCTGGTTACGCGCAGGTCGCGTACGTCCAGCAAGAGTTGCGGTGCGCCCTCGGACTGCCACGCCGTCGATTTGCTGGAAACCGCGCGTGGCGCTGCGCGTCCGGCATTTTGCGCAAACAGGAACGCTTTCCCGTTCTTCGAACGAAGCGGTCCTCTCGCAAGCGGATGGATGCTGTCCAACACATACGGTGACATCGCTAGAATGACGCCGGCCCCTGAAACACCAATCAGGGGAACCGTGATCCGGCAACCATGCCGGATCAATCAACCGAACGGTGGATGATCGATCATGAAGGGCGCCATCGCTTCGCGGCGGCGCGCAAGCCTATCAGTGCAGTCTCGACATCAGCGCGACCACCGCCGAGCGCGTCTCCACACCGAGCTTCTCGAAGATGTGGATGAGATGCGTCTTGACGGTCGCGTGGCCTATCCCAAGGCACTCGCTGATCTCTCGGTTGGTCCGTCCGCAGCAGACGAGCTCGATCACGTCGAGTTCGCGCGAGGTCAGGCCATAGCGCGCGGCCTGTTCACTCGCCGACGGCGTGCAACCGACCAGGTTGAACTCGAGATAATCGTGAATCTTCTCAGCGATATTTGTAGCCTCGTCGGGAATCTTGCATCCAGGCATCCAGATGACGCTCATGCCGGCGACGATCTTATCACCTCGACGGAAGAAAAACTCCATCATGTCGGCGATTCCGAACTGGTCGGTAAATGACCGGTATGCTGCCGTTTCCGCATTCGAGTATTGCGTTGACATGACGCTGAGCCACGCAAATGGCTTTCCGGCGGCGCGTTTGGGATGAAGCGGGTCGAACTGTCCCATCCGCTCAACATATTCGCGATGAAAATCGAGCGGAATTCCGCTCAAGAGAAATCGATTGTGGTTAAGACCATCATCGACGGCGTAAAACGCCATCGCTGATGCATCGAACATCCCTCTCGCAAATTGAACGGCCTGACTGGCTGCCGGATCAGAGCGACTCGCGATCATGTACATGGCCACCCTCCCAATTTGCTTCCTCTGAAAGTCGGACATCGAGCGCATCCGTCTCGCGTACGGGGCAGACGCACCTTTCAGTCAAGCAAAATGCGGGCCAACCCCTTAAAAACGCGATCAAAAAAGGACATACTGCCCGGCGCGGGCGGCGGACAGCGACAACTCATATCCACCATCCGGTGGATTGCTGCGACACCCGCCGCCGCGATGATCCCGCCAGGCTCGTCTCCCAGAGATGCTTGGCGCTCAAGGTACCATGTCGATTGTCCCGGCTGACGAAGGTCAGATCACGCTCGCCAACTGGCGCCAGCATCCGCAGATGGAATGGAGCTATCGGAATGTTCGCGAAGTGCTTCCCACCGCGAACATTGCGCGATCGAGCACGCCAGTAGCGCTGCCGCGGTCGCCCCGCTATCTCGACGAGATCCCCTTCGCGGACCTGAAGGGCGAAAAGAGGACGGTCGCTGACGCGTTGCGCTCAACCCACGTCGACGGCTTTTTTGGTGCTCCATCGCGGCCGGACCGTCACGGAGTGGTATGCGCACGGTCTCGCGCCCGATGCGCAGCACCTGATATTTTCGGTCAGCAAATCCATAGCCGGCACGGTCGGCGGCATCCTGACCGGGCAAGGCCGGCTCGATCCCGAAGCGCCGGTCGTCCGCTATCTTCCCGAGTTGAAGGCTTCGGTATACGGCGGCTGCACCGTCCGCCACCTTCTCGACATGAGCGTCTCTGAAGCGGATTAATCCTGCTGTTCGCACGATCGCCGTGGAGCCGGCCGGCTCGATCGTCTGATGAATGCAGCCGCGCCGGAGAGATCCGCGCTAAACATCGAGGGTTCGAGCTCAGCGGTGCTGGCAGTAAAGAAACGCGCGTGTCGCGGCGAACTTTAGAGTTGCTGAGTGTTCTCAGCGAAACGAGGAAGATCAGACTTCTCGAGCATCTTTACGGACCACTTTCCCAAGCACGGAGTATCTCACGCGTCGCCAGCCAATAACTATGCCAGTTATTGCGAACAGCAGTCCACACATGCAGAGGCCGACTATCAAAGTGCTCCGGACGCGAGGACGAATCACAAGGATTGGAAAATCCAGCGTGTGTAATGCGCTGTAAAGCCAGCGATACGCGCGGCGCGACGAGTCCAATCTTTGCAAGATGTTCCCGCTCGCGCCGTCAATGTCATACCACACGTTGCCGCATACCGAACGGTAGACAGGCGCACCCGGTATCGTGGAGGACGCCATGTAATTGTCATCTGCCGCAAGGATTGCTGGAAAGCCGCAACCAAATGCCAAGCGGTGGGTCAACGCTTGGACCTCGCGCGAGTCCAGGAACCCTGATTGATCATCCGATCTCGGGCTCCCCGCTCGAACTAGCGTTTGCCTCCCGAGATCGATCCGGTCGCGTCGATAGCGGTCCCCATTGAAGGCGAACCATTCGATCTCTCGGGCAGACGGCGACATTGACCCCCAGTCTGTAGACGGAAGCCTGTTCCAGGCTGGTGGGGACGCGGCGGCGTTAGCCTCGGTGTCGGTCAATTGCCCACGCGAGAACAACCGCCCGTGATCCATGGATAGCCAGCCGCTGAAGATCCACGTCAGGACGAAAACTGTCGCTATTAAGCCAATGACGTGATGCAGCGCATGCCAGCCATGATAGGGCGAAACGGCAGTTCCCTGCTGAATCCTGATCCGCGCGCCCCCAAGCACCGCGCCGAGCGCCGCTCCGATCAAGGCAAGCAGCGACAGCGTCCATACCACGCGATCCCAGAGCGACCAATTGCTTCGGAGCATCATGGGATAGATCCAGTGCAGCACGCTGCCCGCAAGATTCCACCACCTCTCGCTGCGCGTCGTGTCCAATACGATCTCGCCGGTGACCGAGGACACATAGACTGCTGTATCGGCCGCATCGTTGAGCGCCACGCGAAACAAGGGACGGTGACGATCGAAGCCGTTCGGCACGCTCCATTGATCATAATCTGCGAGCTCAACGATTGACGCGCGCGAGACATCCATGCCGCGCCGCCTTGCATGATCCCTCGCCGCAGCGAGGGCAATGTCGGGAGATTTCACTGCGGCACCCGTCGCATCTGATGCACGGATCGTCCGCAATTGCGACGACCCCGAAACGACGTACACCGGCCCGTCGGTCCGCTGGATCAGCCGAACGCGCGCGGCGTCCTCGATGCCGCTTGCCTCGACAGCTGTCGACGGATCGATGGTCACACGAGCGCTGTCCACGGCGGCAAGTCCGGCAAAGCGTTCCGCTTCCGTGAGCGACGGAAACGGAACGAAGTGCATGACAATGCCGGTCGCAAACCACATTGCGAACAGGAGGCAGAACGCGACCCCGAGCCATCGGTGCAGCAGGACCAGTCCGTCCATCATACGGCAATCACCTCACCATTTGAGGGCGGCGGAGATCTCATAGGTGCGCGGGGCTCCCAGCAGGATCTGGTCGGGATAGAACGGATCGCCCCAGATCGCGTAGCGCTTGTCGGTCACATTCCGCACCCGGAAAGTCAGCCGCGTTTGCTCGACGGCATTGAAGACGGATTTGGGGATGTCGACGAAGGCATAGAGATCGGCCACCGTGTAGGCGTTCATCGTCACGGTGTTGGCATCGGTATTGTAGCGATCGCCGACATGGCGGCCGATCACCCCGAGCTCGACCGGCCACGGCGTGAAGAACCGGTAGGACGCGCCGGCGTTCGCGACGACGCGCGGCACGTTCGGCGGCGTATTCCCGGAAAACGAGCCACCAGCAAAATTGTAGTCGGCATAGCGCGCGTCGATATAGGCGATGTTGCCCCACACACGCCAGGCTTCCGTCAGGCGCATGGAGGCTGCGAGCTCCACGCCCTTCGATTCCTGCCGTCCGGCGAAGTTGAGCTGCATGCCGCCGGCCGCCGCATAGACATTCTTGCGCAGGATATCGAAGGCTGAGAACGACCACTCCGCCCGGTTGTCCCAGAACAGATGCTTCACGCCGGTTTCATAGGTCCGCGACGTTGTCAGGTCGAGCGGCTGGAGCGGCCCGAGCAGAAAAATGTTATTGGCCGACACGTCTGCACCCGTCGCGTATTGGCTGAAGAACGTCAGGCCGGGAACGGCCTCCCAAGTGTAGCCGATGCGGCCCGTCACCGGCATCCAGGATTTCGAGAAGGGAAAGCCCGTCTTCACCACGCCGTTCGCGTCGGTCGAATTCCGGTCGAGCCCGATATGCTCCATGCGCAGGCCACCGACCAGAGCAAATGTCCGTGTGATCTTAAGGCGATCCTCGAACGACAGGGACTCATTGTCGATTCGAGCGGTCTGTCGCTGCGTCGTCAGCAGGCCGTAGTATCCACGCGCGGGATCGACCAGCGCGACCAGGTCGTGGGGGAAGTTGGCGGCACCCGGGCGGACGAAATCGAGGCCGCTCGCCGCAACCGTCGTCACGAGGCGGTTATCCATACCGACGATGTTCGCATCCCAGGTCAAGTCGGTGATGTTGCCTGCGAGCTTCTGGCGATGCGCCACGTAGAAGCGCTCGCGATCGACCAGGTTCGAATTGGCGTTGAACGCCTCAACTTCGTTGTTGAGCCACTCGCGCTCGGCGCCATAGCCATAGGCCTGGCTCTTCAGGGTCAGACCGGGTGCGAGCCTGAGCTCGAAGCCGCCGCGAAGCCACACCTCCTTCGCCACGTTACGATTATCGAGAACGTTGTAGTTGTTGTTGAAGGTGCGGTCGTCGATCGTGACGGGCCCCAGGTTCGATCCGTTGTAGTTCGAGACGTAGCTCCCGGAGACAATGCCGGCTGTGGCATGGGATCCGCTGAAGGCGACCGGAACGAGCGGCACGCCCCAATAGGCCCTCGAACGGTCCTCCTTGTATTCGATGGCGCCCCAGACCTTGAGATTATCGGATATGCGGTAATTCAGTTGGCCCGATACGTCGAGCGTCTTCGTGTTGGTGTCATCGGCAAAACCGTTGAGTGAGGAGCGGCTGATGTCGGACCGGTAGTCCAGGCCCTGGATGTTGGTGCTGCCGCCGGAGCCGTAGTAGCTCCGGAACGAATTCAGCGAGTCATAGGAGAAGTACGCCTCGTTCCGGATCGGCCCGATGTGCGGCTGCTTGGTCACGAAATTGACCGCACCGCCGGCGGCACCCTCGCCCGACAACAGTGAGGCTGGTCCCTTCAGAAACTCCACTGCCTTGAGATTGGCCGCATCCATGATACGCGACGTCATGTTCTGCGGACCGATCTTGATGCCGTTGTAGAGCACGTTGATCTGGCTGTTGGTGAAGCCGCGCATCGAGAAGGCCGAGGGCTCGGCCGGATTGTCACCGGACGTCACGCCGACCGCGCCTTGCGCGACTTCCGACACCGTCCGATAGCCTTGCTCACGGATCGTCTCAGCTGAAATCACCTCGACGGTTGCCGGAATCTCGCGCACGGTCAGGCCAAGACGCGAAGCGCCCTTGGCGACAGCGTTCGTGTTCGGCGGCGTCTGCATTGCTTGCTCATCAGGCTTCGGTGCTGTCGCGGCGGACGTGGCTCTGCTTGCCGCCGTATGGCGCGCGCCGCGTTCGTCGCGACCGGCCGGCCTTGCCGGTCTGCGCTTCTGATCGGCACCCGGATAAATCTCGACGGGTGGCAATTGCTCACGGGAGCTCGCCTGTTGCGCCCAGGCCACGGAGATGTCGAGGGAAGCAAAATAAGAGAGAACGCCGGATGCGAGCAAGAATTGGCCCGACCGGGCGGCACGAAGAGACGACATGGTTGATACCTCGGTATGACGTCAGTGGCACGTCACAGCGACCCAGGTCTCAACCTCCAGCTTGCTAAGCCTCGGGTGAAGCCGAATGTCTGTACTCCCCGACCGATATCTTCGCGTGTGACCACGGCTGACGGCAGGTCTCCTGGCTTGCGGGTCGTTACCTTGCGTCGCCTTCCCGGGACCGAGATGCCCAGTGGCTCGTGACGCAACATTCTCCGCTCACAGTTGCGGGGGCAGCTACGGCATTGAGGAAACCTCCTCGCACCGCATTCCCTTTTCACCCCCGTAAGGGGAAACCGTCGCGTGCATCTAGGATTAAGACGAGCACGGAGTCAATGTGCAGTCTCGGTGTCCTTGTCGCAGCGATCTCTACATTGACAATTGCTTACCGGAGCGTGCTATCGCGTTACTGCTCTGACGTAGGTGGAGACGTTGAATGGAAGGGGACACCTTCCTCTGGCTGGTCCGGCATGCCGTCGTCAATGGCGTCGCAGGGACGATCCATGCCTCGGACGCCCCCGCGGATCTCAACGACCGGACGCAACTTGAAGCGCTGAGACGGCATCTGCCGCAGGACGCCGCAAGCTACGCAAGCCCGTCGCGACGAACCGTCGACACGGCGCGTGCGCTGGGGCGTGACCCGATCCTGGTGCCCGAATTCCGCGAGCAGGATTTTGGCGACTGGACCGGGCAGCGCCACGACGATCTCGCCGCTGCCGGCCGCGAAGGCTACGCAAAGTTCTGGAGCGATCCGGCTCGCTCCCGGCCGCCGGGCGGCGAAAGCTTTGAAGATCAGATTGTCAGGGTTCGGCAGGGCCTCGATCAGATCGGGACCGGACCGGCAATCCTTGTCGTCCATTCCGGCACCATCCGCGCTGCGCTGTGCATCGCACTTGACCTCACCCCGTAGGCTGCCCTCCGCTTCGTCATCGACCCGCTCTTCCTCACTCGCATCGATCGGCTGTCGAATGGCTGGCGGGTGCTATCGGTCAATCAGCGCGCTGCTTGAAGCGCCGTCATCAGGCCGGCCGATCCGGCACGTTGGCTTGCGCAAAGGTCGCCATGCCGTTGTGCAGGGCGCATGCGAGCCGCACCAGCGGCAGTACGAGCGCGGCACCAGATCCCTCGCCGAGCCTCAGGTCCAGGCTGACCAGAGGATGGACGTTGAGCGCGCGAAGAATCAGGCGATGTCCCTGCTCCGCCGATTGGTGGGAGGGCAAGAGATATGGCTGACACGACGGATTGAGACGCACCGCCGCGAGCGCTCCAGCTGACACGATGAAGCCGTCGATCAGGACCGGAATGCGCCGCTGCGCGGCTGCGATGATCGCACCGCAGATGGCGGCGATCTCGAGACCCCCAACTGCACACAAGATCTTTTCGGCAGAAGCCCCCGCAAGCCTGTGCAGGGCCAGCGCGGCATCAACCAGCCGCGCCTTGCGGGCCCGGCCGGCGGTATCGACGCCGGTTCCGCTACCTGCGATCTCTTCGGCGCTCACGCCGAGCAGGGCCGAAGCGATTGCTGCCGAGGTCGTGGTGTTGCCGATCCCCATTTCTCCGAAGATGAGTAGATCAGGATGCCCGGCCTCCGCGCGCAGCACCGCGCGCCGGCCGCATTCAAAGGCGAACGCCAGCTCGCTCGGGTTAAGCGCCGCCTCCACACTGAAATCGCGGCTGCCACAGCGCGGCTTGTCGGTGACGACACCCGCCAGCGGCGCTCCCGCCAACGTGCCGGCGTCGACGACTTCGAGACCTAAACCCAATTCGCGTGCCAAGACCGATATCGCAGCGCCGCCCGCGGCGAAATTCGCCATCATCGCGATCGTCACCTCCTGCGGATAGGCCGACACGCCCTGCGCGACGATGCCGTGATCGCCGGCAAAGATGATGATCGGCACGCGCGCCGCGCGAGGTTTTTTCGTCTGCTGCAAACCGGCAAGCTCGACCGCAATGTGCTCGAGCCGGCCGAGCGCACCGGTCGGCTTTGTCAGTTGCCCCTGCCGCGCGAGCGCCGCCTCGCGATGGACGGCCGAGACATCAGGGCAGTTCTGGGAGACCCACTCGGGAAGCATGTTGTTCTGCCTCTGCATGCAGCCGCCTCACGGCCTGCGCTTGAGAATGTAGCTGTCCATGATCCAGCCATGCCGTTCGCGCGCCTCTTGCCGCGTCGCGACGATGCGAGGACCAACCTCGGCAAGCTCACCGGACATGATGATCTGATCGGACATGCCGAGATAGGCGCCCCACCAGATGTGCAGGCCTTTCGGCTCCAGCGATTGAAAGGCGGTGCCGCCATCAAGCATCACGACCACGGTGTCGGTGCCGTCAGGCCAGCCGGCTTCGCGCAGCCGCCGCCCCGTCGTAACGAGAAAGGGCTCGCCGATGTCGTTGAGCGGCAGCGCATGCGCCGCGCACAGCGCCTGAATCGACGTAATGCCCGGGATCACCTCGATCGCCGGCAACGGGTCCAGCCTTCGTGCGATGCGCAGGCTGGAATCGTAGAGCGACGGGTCGCCCCAGATCAGCAGGGCCACGCGGCCGTCGCTGCCAAGGTGGCTCGCGACCTCCTGTAACCAAGTTGCAGCGACAGCGTCGTGCCAATCGTCAACGCCCCGGCGGTAGTCCGCCTCGCCGGCATCGCGCACGGGCAGATCGAATTCCACGATACGCGCCTTGTCGCTCGTGAGCACATCGGCGCAAACCGCCCGCCGCAGTTCGGCGAGATCGGACTTCGCCGCACCCTTGCGCGGGATGAGGACGAGATCGGCAGCGTTGATCGCGCGGATCGCAGCGAGCGTGAGCTGCTCGGGATCGCCGCAGCCGATACCTATCAGGGAGAGCGTCAGCATAACCTGTGCGAAGGGCGGCCGTGGCAGCCGCCCCTCACGTTATCTCTACACGGCGTTGTGCAGGCGCGGGGTGACGAAGCCGTAGGCCGTAACGCCACGCAGCGATTTTGCCAGCGCGAGCACGGCAAGATCCGCCAGCGGCTCGATCACAATGACCAGCGCATAGGATCCTGCAAACATCGCGATGTTGGCGAGATTCGTCGCGCCAAAGCCCGCACCGTAGAGCGCCCAGAATGCAACCCACGCGACGATGGCGGACTGGTACGTCGTCGAAAGCGCCAACGCCTGGCGATATTGCAGGTCAACATAGGCGGTGTTGCGGGGAATGATGCGCTGGGCCAGCGCGTGGATCGCGAACAGCGGCACCACCAGCGTCGTCAAGTTCATGCCGTATTGCGGCAGGTCCGTCGGCACGAAGAACAGGCCTTGCAGCAGAAGACCCAATGCGAGTCCGAACGCGGCGGGTGCGGCACCGAACAGCAGGAACAATGTGGAACCGAGGATGAAGTGCACCTCGGAGACTCCGACGCGGAAGTGCGGCAGGATCTCGAAGAAGGAGAACACCAGCGCTGTCGTCGCAACCGTGCGCACGGCAAATGAAACGATGCCTTGCTCGCGCACGCTATCCGCCGCGAGCTTGAGAGCGACGCCGCCTGCGGCAATTCCGGTAGCATAGCTCAGCACGAGTTTTGCACCCGTCACAATTCCCGGTTCGATATGCATGGCCTCAAGTCCTTTCTGCCGTCACACCGACGGCTTTGGCGTCAAAAATTGACTCTTTCGAAGAGCACGCGTCAAGCGGCGAGCGAGGGTCGGCGACGGTGTCATCTCACGTCATCTCCGCCAGCGCGCCGAACAGGATCACGGCGGCGGTCTTCGCCGCTCCGCCTCGCGCGAGCTGTTCGGCGAGCTCCTCGATCGTGGTGCGGACCAGCCGCTCGTCGGTGCGGCCCAAGGATTCGGCAAACAGCGCCGGCGTGCTCGGCGCGAGGCCATGCTCGATCAGCTTCGCGGCCAGGACCGGGAACGTGCGCCGGCCCATATAGACGACGGTCGTCGCCTCCGGATCGGCCAGCGCCGCCCAGTTCAGGTTCGCGGGCAATTCACCGGTGACATCGGCGCCGGTCACGAACTGGACCCGGCGCGACGTATGCCGTCGGGTCAGGGGAATGCCGGTCTGCGCCGCCGCGACGCAGGCCGCGGTGACGCCTGGGACGATCTCGTAGCCGATCCCTGCCGCGCGGAGTGTCTCGAGCTCCTCTTCCAGACGACCGAAGATGCCCGCATCGCCCGATTTCAGCCGCACCACGCGCGCGCCCGTTCCCGCGTAATCGACCAGCAACCGGTTGACATGCTGCTGCTTGGTCGAGGGGCGACCGGCGCGTTTTCCCACCGCGACGAGATTGGCGGCTGGACCGGCCAGATCGAGGATCGCCCCCGAGGCGAGGTCGTCATAGAGCACCACGTCGGCTTCGCGCAGCCGCGCCGCCCCTTTCAGCGTCAGGAGCTCGGGATCGCCGGGGCCGGCGGAGATGAAGGAGACGAAGCCGCTCACCGGTCCTCCGCAATCAGATGGAAGAAGGTACCGGAGGTGTTATCGCGCCGCGAGCCGGTCTCCGCAACCACGGCGCCCGTCGCATCGCACACGACCGCGAGCGGCGTGTCAGGCTGCGCGACGATCATCGAATAATGAAACTCATGGCCCCTTAGCCGTGCGCCGGCCTTGTGTCCGGGTATCGGTGCAGCAAGCTCCGCCAAGCGATAACCCAGATGCATGCGACGCCTGGCATAGCTCGTCTCCAGGCCAAGCAAGCCGACCATCTGGTGGCGTGCGCCCTCGGCGTCGGTCAAGGCCGCACCGAGCACCATATAGCCTCCGCATTCGCCATGCACGGGGCGCGTCTCGGCGAAGGCGCGCAATGCGCCACCAAACCGCGTGTTGCCTGCAAGCCGGCCCGCGTGCAGTTCCGGATAGCCGCCGGGCAACCAGCACACGTCGGCGCTCGCGTCAGGCCCTTCATCGGCAAGCGGCGAGAAGGGCGATATCTCGGCGCCGGCGGCGCGCCAGGCTTCGAGCATGTGCGGATAGATGAAGGAGAACGCCGCATCGCGCGCCAGCGCAATCCGCTGCCCGGGTGGCGTGACGGTGAGATCGCCCGGGGCCGATGGCGGCAGCCAGGCAGAGGCCGATTGCAGCACGGAGTCGAGATCGACATGCTCGGTGACGAAGCGTGCAGCCTTCGCAATCAGTTCGCCGATCTCTGCCTGCTCCTCGGCCTGCACCAGTCCAAGATGCCGCTTCGGCAAGGCGATCTCGGCATGGCGCGGCAGCGCACCGAATACGGCAATGCCGGCGTCTGCCATGGCGCGGCGCACCAGATCCTCGTGCCGTGGGCTCGCGACGCGATTGAGAACGACGCCTGCAAGCCGGACGCCCGCGCGGAAATCGCGCAGTCCGGCGGCAACCGCCGCGGCCGTCTGCGCCTGGCCGGATGGATCGATCACCAGCAGAACCGGCCAGCCCATCATCTCCGCGATGTCGGCGGTCGCGCCGGTGCCCGCCACGCCGCGCGCAGCGACGCCGTCGAACAGGCCCATCGAGCCCTCCGCGAGCACGAGATCGGCGTCCGCGCCGCGGCCGACCAGCCGCGCGATCGTCTCGCGATCCATGGCCCAGCTATCGATATTGACCGAGGCACGTCCCGTCGCGGCCGCGTGGAAGGCGGGATCGATATAGTCGGGTCCGCTCTTGAAGCACTGCACGGTCAGCCCGCGATCGCGATAGGCGCGCGCGAGCGCCAGCGTCAGCGTCGTCTTGCCAATGCCGGAGGCCGGCGCCGAGATGACGAGGCCTGTCGCCATCACGACGCCTCCGGAAAACGCGGTGCCTGCCCGACCGGGCGGTAACGGCGATCATAGTCGGCAGCGTAAAGGCGGCTCTCGGCGAACTCCTCCGAGCCCAGCGTCTTGCCGACCAGAATGAGCGCGGTCCGCTCGAGCTCGACACCGACTGCGGCATCGAGCGTGGCAAGCGTGGCGCGCACGATGCGCTGGTCCGGCCAACTTGCGCGCCAAACAATCGCGACCGGACAATCCGTGCCGTAATGCGGCGTCAACTCGGCGATCACCTTGTCCAGGAGATGGATCGACAGGTGGATGGCGAGCACCGCACCGGTCGCGGCGAAAGCGGCGAGCTTCTCGCCGTCCGGCATCGCGCTCGCCCGGCCGGGCGTGCGCGTCAACACCACGGACTGGGCAAGGCCCGGCAGCGTCAGCTCGGCCTCGAGCGCCGCGGCGGCGGCGGAGAAGGACGGCACGCCGGGCGTGATCGAATAGGGAATCTTCAGCGCGCGCAGCCGCCATAGCTGCTCGCCCATCGCTGACCAAATCGAGAGATCACCCGAATGCAGCCGCGCGACGTCCTTGCCTTCCACGTGCGCGGCGGCGATCTCCGCAATTATCTCGTCGAGCGACAGCGGCGCGGTGTTGACGATCCGCGCGCCCGGCGGGCAATGCCCGAGTACGCCTTCCGGCACGAGCGAGCCGGCATAGAGGCAGACCGGCGAGGCGGCGATCAGATCGCGCCCGCGCAAGGTCAAGAGATCTGCAGCGCCGGGGCCGGCGCCAATGAAATGCACGGTCATTCGCCGTCTCCTTCGGCAATCGCCGCCGTTACGGTGCGGTCTTGTGAAACCGCGCGCGTCGCAATCAGGCGCGCGCGACGACCGGCCGCCACCAGTGCGGCGGCTTCCGCGACCGACCCCGTGCCAAATTTTTCCCGGATGAGTTTTGACTGGGTCAGCGTCGCGGCGCCGGCCAGCACATTGGCTGGAACAGCCTTGATCGGCACGTTGAGCTCGCGCGCCAACGATATCAGAGCGGCCGTCTCCGCCTTGTCGCTGACCGTGGCGACCGCCGCGAGGCCTTCGCAGCCGCCGGCCGCGATCAGCGCTTCGCGCAGCGAGGCAAGCGTCGCGGTACGCCTGAAGCCCAAACCTGCGACCTTCATTTGACCGCACTCCATTGCACGACCGGCCGCACCGACTCCCAGGATCGGTACCGGCCCAGCGGGGCGGCATGAGCGATCTCGATCCGCATCAATTCCCCACCATGGCGTTGATGCAGGTCCGCGAGAAACGCCTCCGTTTCTAGCGTCACGGCATGTGCGACCAATCGCGTGCCCGCTTCAAGACACAGCCAGACGGGATCGAACAACGTGGCATTGAGCCCCCCGCCGACGAATACGGCACCGGGCGCCTTCAGGCCCGCGAGAGCATCGGGCGCGGTTCCTTCAACGACGGTGATCCGATGTGTCAGACCGAACGCCGCAACATTGCGGCGGATGTTCGCAGCGCGTTCCTCGCGAGCCTCAACCGCAATGGCCGTCCCCCCCGCCAAAGCCCATTCAACGGAGATCGAGCCTGAGCCCGCGCCAATATCCCACAATCTTTCGCCGGGCCGCGGCGAAAGGGCTGACAGCGCCAGCGCGCGCACCGGCCGCTTGGTGATCTGGCCGTCATGCACAAAGAGATCGTCCGGAAGACCCGAGCTGCGCGCGATGCCCTGCGATCCCCTCGCCTCCAGCGCCAGCGCGACGAGATTGTCGCGAGGCTCGGCCGAGTAGCTGTCGGCACGATGTTGTCTGATGCGTTCGCCGGGGCCACCAAGGGCCGCAAGGCTCCAGATCAACGACCCGCCCCAGCCACGTTCCGTGAGCCATTTTGCGAGATCGCCGCCTGCTTGCCGTCGCGCACCAGGCAAATGATCCGCGCGCCCTGCGCCAGATGCGGGACCAAGCGCTCGAAAGGCGCGGCGTGGAGCCCGAGACAGACGACAGGTTCGAGGCGCCAGCCCAATCGCGCCGCGGCGAGCGAGAAGGTCGAAGGCGCGGAGTGGACAACCCACTCGCCTGCCTCGAGCTTCTCAGCAAGGCTTCCGCCGACGCCATGCCAGAACGGATCGCCCGAGGCAAGCACCGCCGTCGGGCGGCCGCGCCGGCTCAGCACAATGTCCGCATCGAACGGTACCGGCCACGGACGGCCGCGGTTGCCAACCTCCGCGAGCGCGAGATGGCGTTCGCCGCCAAAGACAGTTTCCGCCCGGGCAATCGCCTTTCGGCTTGCCTCGGAGAGGCCGGCAAGGCCATCTTCGCCGATGCCAATAATGGTCAACCAGGGATCAGCCATGATGCGCGCCCTCATTCTGGGCGGAACGGCCGACGCCAATCTGCTTGCAGAGAGCATCGCGCGCGCGGGACTCGACGCGATCTATTCCTACGGCGGGCGCACCCGTGCGCCCGCCAATCAGCCGCTGCCGACTCGTATCGGCGGCTTCGGCGGCGTGAGCGGTCTTGCCGAACACATTCGTCGGGAAGGCATCACGCATGTGGTTGACGCAACGCATCCCTTCGCGGCCGAAATGAGCCGCAACGCGGTTGCGGCGTGCGTGGAAACCGGCACGCCGCTGATGGCTCTGGAACGCGCCCCCTGGGCCAGAACGCCCGGCGACAACTGGATCGAGGTGGCCAATATCGCCTCCGCTGTTGCGGCCTTGCCGGAAAGCCGCACCCGGGTGTTTCTTGCGATCGGCCGGCAGCATATCGCGCCTTTCGCCAGCAGGCCGCAGCACGCCTACACGCTGAGATTCGTCGACGCGCCCGAGGACGCCTTGCCATTCGATGCCGACGTCATCGTGTCGCGCGGCCCGTTCACGCTCAATGGTGAACTGGAGATGATGCGCGCGCGTCGCATCGAATGGATTGTCGCCCGCAATTCCGGCGGAGACGGCGCGCGCGCCAAGATTGACGCTGCGCGCGCGCTGGGTCTTCCCGTGATCATGCTGTCGCGACCAGCACTTCCGGACCGGTTGCGGGTGGAAAGCGTCGCCGAGGTCATGCAATGGCTCGGTCATCGTACCTGCCTCGGTGCATAGACCCAGCGGCCGATCCGGCGCGTCGTCGAATTGCTGACGATCACGAGCGTCCGCATGTCGGCCATTTCGGGCTTCGCCTCGCATAGCCTGAGCGCCTCAATCCGCTCATCGGGTGTGCTGACCGCCCGCGCAAAGATGACAATGCGCTCGCCGCACCCCGCCCCGCTCAGGACGTCCAGCGCGTGTCCAAAGCCCTCGGGCCGGTTCGCCGAGCGCGGATTGTACATCGCGATCGCGAAATCAGCCTCGGCGGCGAGCCGCAGGCGCTTCTCGATCACCGGCCACGGCTTCAGATTGTCGGAGAGATTGATCACGCAAAAATCATGTCCGAGCGGTGCGCCGGCGCGCGCGGCGGCTGCCAACATCGCCGTCACGCCAGGTAACACGCGGATGGGAAGCCCCTGCCATTGCGGCCGGTCCTCAAGCGCCTCGAACACGGTAGAGGCCATCGCAAAGACGCCGGGATCGCCGGAGGACACCACGACAACCTGATGGCCTTCTGATGCGAGCCGCAAGGCTTCGTTCGCGCGCTGCAACTCGACGCGGTTGTCGGAGGGGTGCAACGTGAGGCCTTCGCGCGGAGCCACGCGCGCAACATAGGGCGCATAGCCCACGATGTCGGTCGCGGCCGCGAGTGCGGCGGAGACTTCCGGCGTGACCAGTGCGTCGTCGCCCGGCCCAAGTCCCGCGATAGTCAGCGTGCCCGTCATTCGACCGACACCAGGCGTCGCCCCTGCCCGTGGACTAGCACGATCGCGAAATAAGGACAGTCGGCTTCCTCGACATCGATCAGCCGAGCGACACGCTCACTCGGCATGGTCCCGCGCTCGACCAGCCACGCGTCAGCCAGTCGGCCGGCGGACACAAGCGCGCGGCGCACTTTTGTCAGATTGCGGCCGGTCTTCATGATGACGAGCGCGTCGGAATTGCGCATCCGACGCTCCAGCTCGTCCTCCGCGAGCGTGCCCATCAAAACCGTCGTCACGTCGTCGCCGAGCGCGATCGGCCGGCCGACAGAGTTCCAGCAGCCGGCCATTCCGGGGATGCCTGCGATCACCTCGATCCCGACCCGCCCGTGCAAGCGCGCGTGCAGGTGCATGAAGGAACCGTAGAAGTAGGGATCGCCCTCACAGAGCACGACGACGTCGACCGCCCGCACAAGCCGCGTCAGGCGCTCCGCCCATTCGTCATAGAATCCGGTGAGCAGACGGACATACTCCGGACTGTCGAAGGCGATCTCGGTCGTGACGGGATATTCCATTGGATATTCCGAGACGTCCGCCGCCAGCATCCCCTCGACGATCCGCCGCGCCTGGCCGGGACGTCCCTTCTTGCGGAAATAGGCGACGTGCTTCGCCGCGCGCACTTCACGGTCAGCACGCACGCTCATCAAATCCGGATCGCCTGGCCCGAGGCCGCAGCAGATGATACGCCCCATCCCTATTCGCTCCGGCTTGCCAGCGCATTCACGGCGGCAACGGTGATTGCGGAGCCGCCAAGGCGCCCCTCGACCGTCAGCGCCGGCGCGGGTGAATCGGCCATCAATGCGGCCTTGGATTCAGCCGCGCCGACGAAACCGACGGGGCAGCCAATGATCGCCGCCGGCCTTGGGCAATCACAGTCCTCCAGCATGTTGAGCAGATGAAACAGCGCGGTCGGTGCATTACCGATCGCGACAATGGCGCCCTTAAGATGCGGCCGCCACAGCTCGAGCGCGGCCGCCGAGCGCGTATTGCGCATGGACTGCGCGAGCGCGGGAACGGCGGGGTCGCTGAGCGTGCAGATGACGGCGTTGCCGGCCGGCAGGCGCGCGCGCGTGATTCCCTCCGAGACCATGCGCGCGTCGCAGAGAATGGGCGCGCCCTTCTGCAGCGCGGCGCGCGCGATCGCCGCCATGCCGGGTGTGAAGCGGATATGGGCCTCGAGACCCACCATGCCCGCAGCATGAATCATGCGCACGACCACCGGTTCCTCGTCAGGCGCGAACCGGCCGAGGTCGGCCTCGGTCCGGATGGTGGCAAAGGATCGCCGGTAGATCGCCGCGCCATCGGTTTCGTAGATGTGCTGCATCAGCATGCTCCCACCAGGATGGAGGGATGCTTGACGAGGCTTGCGCCGCTCAGGCCGCGCCTGACAGGCCTATCCCGTGTCGAACCGTCACGAACGAGATCAAACCCGTCACCGGTCCCAACCAATGTGATCGACGCAGGGCCGGAATGGGCGCAGCCCTTGGCGCAGCCGGATACGTGAAGCCGCGCGCCAGCCGCAACGTGCGGCGCGAGCGCAGCCGCCAGCCCACGTGTATCGGCGTGCGCCTCACGGCAGCGCGGCGCGCCGCTGCACGCAATCACACGGAGCGCGGGATCGTCGGCCCGTGTGATGAGATCCGGCGTTCGGGGCAGCTCATGTAGCCCCTCCGCCAGTATCATGCGCCACGGCGTCGTGCGCAGTGCCGGCGCGCAACCGGCGAGATGGCGGAGCGCCAAATGGGATAGTTGCCCGAACGCCGCGCCGATCAACGCGCCATGCGGATCGAGGCCCGGAGCCGGTGCAGCCATGCCGCGTGCAGGCTCGGCATCCCCCCGCAACCCTTCGGGCAGCCGCGCGCCGGCGCGGACATGGGCCGCCATGCGCCCTCACCCGTTTCTGGCTCCGCCTGATGCCAGGAACCATTCGGCGAGCGAGAGTGCGACGCTCACCGCTTCGCTTCGTGCAACAGAGCGGCCTAACTCGGCTCCGTCGGCGCGCACGATCAGTGTGCCCGAAGGATCGCGCTCGAAGCGCACGTCCGCCGACGCCGCGGCGAACATGCGCTCCTTCCCGTCATCGACTGCAAAGCCAAACTTGGTCGGAAGATCAAGAGAGCTATGGACCAGCGCATGCTCAAGTTCGGTAGCAAGCGAACACGTGTCATCGCCAGCGCTCCAGAACGGCGTGACCAGAATGTTGCGCCGTCTCTCGGTCTCCGCATCGGGGTCGACCAATCCAAACTGCGCGAGCCCGTCGAGCAGAGCCGGATGTCCTTCATCACTGACGCCACGGATCTGAAGATTGGCGCGGCTGGTGAGGTCGATCAAACCATTGCCGTAACGTTCGGCGAGGTCCGCTATTCCTCCCGCCTGCCTCGCATCAAGCCGCCCTCCATACGGACGAACGCGCACGACCAGCCCGTCGCCTGACAGCATCGGCCGCAGCGCGCCCGGGCACCAGCCCTTGATCGCGATCGCGCTCATGAGGCCTCTCGCAGCGCCGCCGCAATCGAATTGCGGCGCGTCTTCCACAGCGAGGCCTCATGCAATCGGGTAAAGCAGGTTTCCATTGCAGCGAGCGCCGCGGGATTTTTGTACGCCATGAAGCCGCGGACGTCGTCATTGCCGAGCGTTGCGTCGTAGTAGAGATCGAACAGATGCGCCGGCACGGCATCCGCAAGATGAGCGAAGGCGGCCATCTGCTCCAGCGTCGCGGCGATTTCCGCAGCGCCGCGAAAGCCGTGCCGCTTCATCCCGGCGATCCACTCAGGATTTGCAGCACGCGTGCGGACCACGCGTGAAATTTCCTCCGTCAGCTCGCGGGCGCGTGGTTGATCGGGCCGCGTGGTGTCGAGGTGATAGAGCGAGGGGATGCTCGTGCCCAATCGTGCCGCTGCGGCCGCGACACCCGCCTCATGGGCGGCATAGTCCGCGGCGAGCAGCAGGTCTGTCTCAGGCAGGTCCTGAGTATGGACGAAGGCGTCGGCGGCAGCGAGCTTCGCCTCGATGCCTGCGCGGTCGGGCTTCATCGCACCATCGGACGAAAACGCCCAGGACGATGCCGACAACCACGCCTCGCCGACTGCCTCCCGCGATTGCGGCGTGAAGACATCGGGTCGCGACGCCAAGCCGACGCCATATTGTCCGGGACGCGGCCCGAACACGCGCGATGCGCGATGACAATAGGGATTTTCCTCGCCTTCGCCTTCGCGCTCGGCGAGCGCTTCGGCTGCTGCCTCGAACAATTGAGCGAGACCGGAGAACACGTCGCGAAACAGCCCGGACACGCGAAGCGTGACGTCGATGCGCGGCCTGCCAAGCTCGGCCAGCGCGATGATGTCGTAACCGGTCACCCGGCCCGATCCGTGATCCCAGCGCGGCGCGATGCCGGCAAGATGCAGGGCCATCGCAAAATCCTCGCCAGCCGTGCGCATGGTCGATGAGCCCCAGAGATCGACGACGAGCCCCTTCGGCCAGTCACCGTGATCCTGAAGGTGACGGCGCAGCAATTCCTCCGCGAACTTGATACCTTGCGCATGCGCCGCCGGCGTTGGCACGGCGCGGGGATCGACGGCAAACAGGTTGCGTCCCGTGGGCAATACGTCCTGACGCCCGCGATAGGGCGAGCCCGCCGGCCCCGGCGCAACGCGCCGGCCGGCGAGCGCATCAAGCAGCGCGCTCTTCTCCGCCTCGCCGCAAGCGCCGCGGCCGAAGACATGCAGGCCGTCGCCGAACTGGCTTTCCTTGAGATCGCAGACGAAGCGATCGATCCGCGGAATAGCCTCGGCCGGCGCGGCCGATGCGGCAAGGCCCAGATCGCCTTCAAGCCCTGCGGCCCGGGCCTCATCGCGGATTGCCGCAATCAGGCGCTGGCGGCGCGCGGGATCGAGGCCGTCGGCCGTCGAATATTCGTCGAGCAGTCGCTCGAGCCGGCGTAGGCCCTCGGGCACCACGGCCTTCGCCAACGGCGGCGGCAGATGCCCGATGGTGACGGCGCCGATCCGCCGCTTGGCCTGCGCCGCTTCGCCGGGATCGTTGACGATGAAAGGATAGATCACGGGCCGGTCGCCAATCAGCGCTTCCGGCCAGCAGGAGGACGACAGCGCAACGGACTTACCGGGCAGCCATTCGAGCGTGCCATGCGCGCCCATGTGGATGACAGCGTCGATCGCCTCGCGCCGGAGCCACAGATAGAAGGCAACATAGGCGTGGCGCGGCGTGCGTGTGAGATCGTGATAGTCCACATCACGATGCCCAACCTCACCTCGTTCCGGCTGGACTGCGATGATGGCCTTACCGCATCGAATAGCAGAGAAATGAAGTTCGCCGGATTTGCAATTCGGATCATCTTCCGGCGCACCCCAGGCGCGCGCGAGGTCATCCTGCAACTGGCGTGGAAGACGGGATAGCTCCACGCGATATTCGGCGACGCTCCACGTCAGTTGCTCCCGCATCAAAACATCGCCAAGCGACGTGGCCATCCCGACATCAAAACCAGCTCGACCAAGATCGGACAGCAACGCTTCGATCGAGGCGAGCGCGTCTAGCCCAACCGCATGCGCGATCTGGTGCGGACGGCCCGGATAATTCGAGACCACGATTGCCAGCCGCTTCTGGCCGGCCGGCTTGTCAGCAAGTTGTCGCCAGGCCGCGACCCGCGCGGCAACAGCGCCCACGCGCTCGTCGTCGGCTCTATGCGCAAGATGGGCGAATTGCAGATAGGGATCGCGCTCGCTCGCCGACTTGAAACTCACCACGCCCGCGAACAGCCGGCCGTCAACCTCGGGCAATACCACATGCATTGCGAGGTCTCCCGGCGAGAGACCGCGTAGCGACTCCGCCCAGTCGTCGCGCCGCGCCGTGGACAGCGCGATCTGAAACACGGGGCACGACGCAGCATCGAACGGCGTCGCGCCGTCCTCGCCGACCGCAGAAAACGCAGTCGCATTGACGATGGCGGCCGGCGCGTGCTGCGCGAAATGCGCACGCAGCCAGTCCGCAACTCCCGGCGCCTTCAGCGAGGTGACGAACACGCCGAAGGCATCAAAGCTCTTCCGCAACGCTACGATCAGAGCGTCGACCGGATCCGTGTCGGCCGCCGTAAGATAGGACCGATAGAACGTAACCAGCGCGCTGGGCCGCCCATCGGAGGTCGGCGCAGCCACGACACCACGCGCGGGGTCATAGAACCCGATCTCGGGAATATCGATCGCCCCGACAACAGGTCCCGCATAGAGTCCGGATGCGAGCGCGAGCTGCGCGATCGCAGCCTGCGCCGCAACCGGCCCCCCCTTGTCGCAGAGCACCTTGAGCCGCCGGAGCGTCGAAACCGGCAATGTGGAGAACGCGTCCAGTCGCAGATCGTCACGACCGTCCGCCGGCAGCACGGCCAGCGCGATGCCGCGATCCCTGGCGAGCTGATGCAGCACCGTGAGCCCATACGACCAGTAGGACTCGCCGCCGATCAGGCGCACGAGGATGCCGCGTGCTTGCGACAGCGTTCGCTCGACATAGGTGTCGACCGACAGCGGATGACGCAGCTCGGCAAGACTGGCGAGCCTCAGCGACGGCAGGCTGGCCCGCCCTCGCCGCCAGCCCGACGCGAAGGCGGCAAGATCGCTGTCCGAAAACGAAAGCACCACGAGATCGGCCGGATCCTGGCCGATGTCCCGTGGCGTCGCGGTCTCCTCCAGCCCGCGGCTCTCGCGGAAGACGACGTGCATCAGATGCCAAGTCCTGTCCTGATCGCGGCCTCATCGATATCGCTGTGCTCACCGATCACGACCAGCTTTGACTGTCGTGGCTTAGCGCCCCAGGGCCTGTCGAACTGATGCCGCACGCGCTCGCCGACCGATTGCAGCAAGAGCCGCATCGGCTTGCCTTCAACGGCGACATAGCCCTTGGCGCGCAGCACATTCTGCTCGCGCGCCAACCGCTGGATCGATGCGATGAGCGCACCGACATCGGTGACTTCCGGAAGCTCGATGACGACAGAGGTAAAGTCATTGTGCTCGTGCTCGCCGTCATGATGCGACGGGCGCGCGGCGAGATCATCTTCCGCCGCCGCTTCAAGACCCAGGATCACGCGCGCATCGACCGCGCCGTCCACGACTGGCAGCATCGGCACGCGGCGTGGCATCTCGGCTTCGATCGCAGCCCGCGCTGCTTCAAGCCCTACCGATCCGGCAAGGTCCGCCTTGGTCAACAGCACGATGTCGGCGCAGGCGATCTGGTCCTCGAACACTTCTGACAGCGGCGTCTCGTGATCGAGATTGTCGTCGGCCGCACGCTGCGCTTCCACCGCATCCGGATCCGGCGCGAAGCGACCGGCCGCGACGGCCTCCGCATCGGCCAGCGCGATCACGCCGTCAACCGTGATCCGGGAACGAATCTCCGGCCAGTCGAATGCCTTGAGCAAGGGCTTCGGCAGTGCCAATCCAGATGTCTCGATCAGGATATGGTCGGGCTTCACGTTGCGTGCGAGCAATTGCTCCATGGCCGGAATGAAATCGTCGGCCACGGTGCAGCAGATGCAGCCATTGGCAAGCTCGACGATGTTTTCGGCCGGACAATTGGCATCGGCGCAAGATTTCAGGATGTCCCCATCCACGCCTTCGCTGCCAAACTCGTTGACGAGCACGGCAAGCTTCTTTCCATTGGCATTGGTGATCAAATGCTGGATCAGCGTCGTCTTGCCAGATCCAAGAAAGCCGGTGACGACCGTGACGGGGACTTTTGCGAGCGAGTTCATTCGGCGGCCTCCGGCACGACGGCAATAGGTGGAATGCGGGCGAGCGATTGCTTGCGAAAGATCTCCGGACGGCTGCGCCACGGCACGATGCCGTCGGACGCAGCCGCATAGGCTGACGCGCCGGCGATCACATCGCGCGCATTGGTTTCCGACAGACGGCCGTAGACATAGCACCACCGTCCCGGCGCGCTGAGCGCGACCGAGCAGCCCTGACTGCACGCGGACAGGCATTCGACCGGAACCACACCGACGCCATCAGGCACACCGGCCTCGAGAATGGCGGCATGCAGGCGCTCGCCGGGCGTGGTCTCGCCCTCGCCGAGCGTCTGGCCGGCACGGCAGGTGATGCAGACGTGAAGTGTGACAGTCATCGCCCCTTCCAGGATAAACAGCGGGAGCGATGAGGTGCGCGAATCCATCCGAAGGAAGGCTCGCTTCCCCGTCGCGGAACACCCCGTCCGCCGGTCTCAAACGTTGCGCTGGCAGGTCTCCCGGCTTGCGGAGCAGGATTTTGTCCTTCGATGTCCGCCTTCCCGACCCCGTTCGGGGCAGTGGCTTCGGGCATCTCTCCGGTCACGGTCGCGGGGGCGGCTGCTTTTCGAACCCAAACCTCTCGATTTGAGCCCTATCGCATTCCCTCTTCGCCTGTCATAGGACAGGAACCAACGCAGGCCCACCATTTGCCCAAGCTAGCTACTTGTCAAGCCGAAGGACCACGTCAGATGATGACTGAACAGGATGCCGCCGAGGACGAGGACGTCGTGGCCTCCGAGGCTTCGAGTGGTGCCCGCCATGCGGCGAAAATGGCAAAGAAAAAGCTCGCCCGCGACAAGATCATGGCGACCAAGAGCAGTGAGAAGGGACTGATCATCGTCCATACCGGCGCGGGAAAGGGAAAATCGTCCTCCGCCTTCGGCATGATCGTCCGCTGTGTCGCGCATGGCTTTCCCTGTGCGGTCGTGCAGTTCATCAAGGGCGCCTGGGATAGCGGCGAGCGACGCCTGCTCACCGGGCATTTCGGCGATCTCTGCCAGTTCCATGCGATGGGAGAAGGCTTTACCTGGGAAATCCAGGACCGCGCCCGCGATATCGCCGCCGCAAAGGCAGGCTGGGACAAGGCGAAGCAACTGATCCTGGATTCCCGCTTGCGCATGGTCGTGCTCGACGAGATCAACATCGCGCTTCGATATGACTACCTGGACATAGCTGAGGTCGTCGACTTCCTGAAGACCTCGAAGCCGCCGATGACGCATGTCGTTCTCACCGGACGCAATGCCAAGGAGGAGTTGATCGAGATCGCCGATCTCGTCACCGAGATGACGCTGGTGAAACATCCGTTCCGTTCTGGCGTCAAGGCCCAGCCGGGCGTCGAGTTCTAATTCGATGGCGCGCGCATTGATGATCCAGGGAGCCGGCTCGGACGTGGGCAAATCGCTCATCGTCGCGGGTCTCGCGCGTGCCGCCAAGCGACGCGGCTATCGCGTGCTCCCATTCAAGCCGCAGAACATGTCGAACAATGCAGCCGTGACTGTCGATGGCGGCGAGATCGGCCGCGCGCAGGCGTTGCAGGCGTTGGCTGCCGGCGTCGAGCCGCATACCGATATGAACCCGGTCCTCTTGAAGCCGGAAACTGATGTCGGCGCCCAGATCATCGTGCATGGCAAGCGCATCGCCACGGCCCGCGCGCGCGAATACGCATCCCTGAAACCTTCGCTGATGGGCGCGGTGCTCGAGAGCTTTGCGCGGCTGAAAGATCGCGCCGATTTCGTGCTCGTCGAAGGCGCCGGCAGCCCGGCCGAAGTGAACTTGCGCAAATCAGACATCGCCAATATGGGCTTTGCCCGGAGAGCCGACGTTCCCGTGGTGCTGATTGGCGATATCGACCGCGGCGGCGTCATCGCGCAGCTCGTCGGCATCAAGACCGTGATCAATGCGGACGATGCCGCGATGGTCCAGGGTTTTCTGATCAACAAATTCCGCGGCGATCCCACACTGTTTGACGACGGCTATCGGCTGATCGAAGCCCGGACATCCTGGCGCGGCTTTGGGGTGCTGCCCTACTTCACCCGGGCCGGCGAACTGCCGGCCGAAGATGCGCTGGGGCTCGGTGAGGCGCGAAAACCTGGTCAATGCAAGATCGCGTTTCTCGCGCTGTCGCGGATCGCCAATTTCGATGATCTCGATCCGCTCAAGCTCGAGCCCGGCGTCGACCTCGTGATGGTCCGCCCGGGAGAGGCCATTCCCGGCGACGTCAGGCTCGTGATCATTCCCGGCTCGAAATCGACGCGCGGCGATCTCGCCTTCCTGCGCGCGCAGGGCTGGGACATCGATCTGCTCGCGCATCACCGCCGTGGCGGTCATGTGCTCGGCGTCTGCGGCGGCTACCAGATGCTCGGGCGGAGCGTGGCCGATCCCGAAGGGATCGAGGGCCCGGCTGGCGAAACGCCAGGCCTCGGCCTTCTGAACGTGACGACGGTGATGACGGAGCAGAAGACGCTCACCCGCGTGACCGCGCAGCACGCGGAAACGAGGCACCCGATCGACGCCTACGAGATTCATATCGGTCAGACGGACGGGCCGGACCGTGCGCGTCCATTCGCTCTGCTTCATGGCGCGCCGGAAGGCGCGGTCTCAAGCGACGGACGTGTCTGCGGCAGCTATCTGCACGGCCTATTTACGTCCGACAGTTTCCGCAGCTCGTTTCTCAGGCAATTGGACATTCCGGTTGCCAACCAGCGGTATCATGGGCGGGTGGAGAGCGCGCTCGATGCGCTGGCCGATCACATCGAGGCCCATCTCGATGTCGAAGGGCTGCTCGCGCTCGCACGTTGAGCGCCAAACGTCAGCTCGAGAGAGCCTCGGCCAGCCGCGTTCATTCCGATTCATCGCCTGGCAACCCCAGCCGCAACCAGCCCGGCCTTTGCTCGAAGATCCGTGACCAGATGGGCGCACCGGCCAGCCGCGCCTGCGCGGCACGCCCGTCGCCGGTCTCGTAGAGACGGAACAGCGGCGTGCCGCCGATAAGGCGCCACCCCTGCGATTTCACGGCGGCATCGAGCCGCAGGCAATCGGCTTCCAGACGGGCCGCGGTCGCCCTGGCCCAAGCGCGATCGCGCAAGGCGCGTCATCCGACCGCAATCGCGGCACCGGATACCGGCCACGGGCCCGCCATCGCCGATAGCGCGGCGATATCTTCTTCCGCGCCGAGCACAAAGCCAAGGCGCAACCCCGCGAGGCCATAGAACTTTCCGAACGAGCGCAGAATCAGGAGACCCGGGTCGTCCCGCCTCCGCCGCCAGCGATAGCTCTGGCCTGGCGTCGGCAAAGCTTTCGATGACGAGACGACCGACGCGCGGCAAGAGCGCGAGCAACTCAGCCTTGTCATAGCGTCGCCCGTCGGGATTGACGGCCACAGCAAGATCGGCGCGCGCCAACGCGTCAAGACTGGCGACTTCTGCAACATGCCAGCCGGCGGCCGACAAGACAGCGGCGTATTCATTGTACGTCGGCGCGAGTACGCGCGCGCCCGGCCGCACGGCGCAAGTCGCGGCAGGAGCTGGATCGCGGCCTGCGCGCCGCCCATCGCCAGAATCGGCGCCTTGGTTGCATAGGCCTGCCGTGCGGCTTCATGTAGCGATTCAAGATCTGATCGCGATGGCAGGGCGTTCCAGAAATGCGGCTCAATCTCGCCGATCGGATAGGGCTGACGATTGATGCCGGTCGACAGATCAATCCAGTCCTGCATGCGCCCACCGAAGCGCTGGACGGCCTGATCGAGATTGCCACCATGCTCGCGCATCGCCGCCCTCGTCATGCCAACGCCAGTGCGACGAGCAACCCGCCGAGGAGCAGCATCGCGCGGATGTAGAGCATCAAGCCTTGCCGGACGTCGGCAGCGAGCGGATCGCGCGCGCCGTCGTTCAGCCAGGGCTCATTGGTCGCGCCGCCATGATAGCTGCGCGGCCCGCTCAGACGGACGCCGAGCGCGCCCGCCATCGCGGCTTCCGGCCAGCCGGCATTGACCGAACGATGGCGGTTCGCGTCCCGTACCATGCATGACAGCGCATCCGTGACGCGCAAGGAGACCAGCGCGAATAGGAAGCCGGTGAGACGCGCCGGAATGAAGTTGGCGATATCGTCGATTCGCGCGGCCGCCCAGCCAAAATACAGATGACGCTCGGAACGATGGCCGATCATGGAGTCGAGCGTGTTGACGGCCTTGTAGCCGACGATGCCGGGCAGGCCGAACAGTGCGCCCCAGAACACCGGCGCCACGATGCCGTCAGATGTATTTTCGGCAAGACTCTCGATGGCTGCCCGCGCGATCCCCGCGTCATCAAGCGTTGCGGGATCGCGCCCCACGATCTGCGCGACCGCCAGTCGTGCAGCATCGATGTCGCCCGATTGCAGCGGCCGCGCCACCGCGGTGACATGGTCATAAAGCGAGCGCAGCGCGACCATCGGCCATGAGAGAATGCCGATGAGTACAACGCCGCTCCAGCCCGGCCCCAACATAACCTGCACGATCCAGGCACCTCCGGCGCAAAGCCCGATCACCAACAGTGCAGCGGTGACGCCTGCAATGCGGCGGATCGACGGGGCGTCGACGGACCGGTTCCAGCTGCGATCAAGCAGGCTGATCAATTTACCGATCCAGGTCACGGGATGGCCGATGCGCGCGAACAGTGCGCCGGGCCACCCCAACACGGCGTCCACCGTCATCGCTACCGCTATTGCCCCGGCAAAGTCCACGCATTGTCTCCTGTTACCCGCCTGATGCGCAAGAATTCCAGCGAAGCGCAAGCCCCCCGAGAGGAGAATTCGGCTTTGTCTTTGCCGGCGATTGATGGTTAGTGCGGGTCTGAACGGAGAATTCAATGGCGATCGTGTTGATCACGGGAGGCGCCCGTTCCGGCAAAAGCCGGCGCGCCGAGGCGCGTGCGCAAGCCTATCCTGGCCGCCCCATCTACATTGCGACCGCCGAAGCGCTCGATACGGAGATGGAAGAGCGGATCGCCCGCCACCGCGCGCGCCGAGGCAATGACTGGATCGAGCGAGAGGCCCCGCTCGATCTGGTGCAGGCACTGACTGAAACGGACCATAGCGGTGCCCGGCTCGTCGATTGCCTGACGCTGTGGCTGTCCAACCTCCTCCATGCCGAGCGCAACTGGTCGGACGAAGCCGCCCTGCTCACCGCTGCGCTCGGCCGACAACGCAGCCCCGTGATCCTTGTGACCAACGAGGTCGGCCTCGGGATTGTGCCGGATAACGCGCTTGCGCGTGCCTTTCGCGATGCCGCTGGCCTGTTGAACCAAAATGTGGCCGCGGTAGCCGACGAGGTCGAGTTCGTGGTGGCGGGATTGCCGATGAAGGTCAAGTGATGCCTGGGGTCGAGCAGCTCCGAACCATCATCACCGACTTGAGGATCGGTGTTTCGTTCGCCACGATTCTTCCTTTCGGCCCGTCCACGGCCGTGGACGATGGCGAAGTCACGCGCGCAACCTGGTCGCTTCCGGTCACGGGCTTGCTGGTGGGGCTCGTTGGATCTGCTGTCTACGGCGTCGTCTACGCGGTTGGCCTGACATCGGGGCCGGCCGCGATGCTGGCGCTTGCAAGTACGGTCATCGTAACCGGCGCGCTGCACGAGGACGGACTTGCCGACGCTGTGGACGGATTGGGCGGCGGCCGGACGCGCGAGCGCAAGCTCGAGATCATGCGCGACAGCCGGATCGGCACGTATGGGGCCTGCGCGCTCTTCATCTCGCTGATCCTGCGCTGGAGCGCGCTGGCAGCGATCGCCGCGCCGCGATCGGTCATGATCGCACTCCTGCTTGCACATGCCGCTGCGCGCGCGGGCGTGCCTACCTTCATGGCGTTTGTGCCGCCGGCACGGCCGGACGGACTTTCGGCTCGCGCCGGACAGCCGACGCCTCAAGGCGCCGCCGTTGCGCTTGGCTTGGGCGCCCTGATCCTCGCCCTCGGCTTCGGGACGGGCAAGGCGATCCTGGCCGTGGCCCTGCTCGCCTTGATCGGGCTGATGACGGCTCGCCTGGCGATCAAGCAGATCGGCGGGCAGACCGGCGATATATTGGGCGCATTCGAACAGCTTGGCGAAACCGCCATCCTGCTGATAGCGGCCTCCCTCTTTCACTCCAGCCTGCCACTCTGATGGTCGCTTTCGACGATCAATTCCGCCGCCAGTTGCGCGAGCTCTTCATCTGGCGGCGCGACGTGCGGCGCTTCAGGACCGATCCGCTGCCCGAAGGCGCGCTGGAGCGGTTGATAGACATCGCTTGCCTGTCCCCGTCGGTCGGGCTGAGCCAGCCCTGGCGGTTCGTCATCGTCGAGGACGGGGCAAGACGCCGAGCCGTGATCGACGACTTCAAGACCTGCAATGCCGATGCCCTGGCGTCCTATTCGGGCGAACGCGCAGCGCGATATGCAGCGCTCAAGCTCTCGGGTCTCGAGGAGGCACCGGGTCACCTGGCCGTCTTCGCGGACAAGGCCAGCGATATCGGCCACGGCCTTGGACGCGCCACGATGCCGGAAACGATCGAATATTCCGTCGTTGCGGCGATCTGCGCGATGTGGCTTGCCGCGCGCGCGGAAGGCATTGGGCTCGGCTGGGTGTCGATACTGACGCCAGCCCTCATCTACGAGAGCCTCGACGTTCCCCAATCCTGGAAATTCATCGGTTACTTCTGCGTTGGGTATCCCCAGGCAGAGTTCGATCGCCCCGCACTTGAGAGAGCTAACTGGGAATATCGGCGGGCGTCGAAGGAATTTACGATTCGACGCTAGCCGTTGCGCCGAAGCGATCGGTCAAGACGAGAGCTTTCAGGGATTGATGGAGGGACGTAGTACCCGGGAAGCGACTCGGACCATCATTCGGATTCTTTGCGTACGCTCAACCAGCAGATCACTCCCCTAAAGGCGTTTTCCATTCCGAAGAGCGGATTCAGCTTTTTGGATCGCGCCAGTGCTCCGCTCTAGTCAAGCCTATCCGCCCGCGTGGCCAAAAGTTACGCCGACGTCCTCGTCACACCTTTGCCATCAATCGATTTTTCTTGATCTCCCGGTGCACACGTCGTGCACATTCCGTCTTCTAACCAATTGAAAAACTTGAACTCTCGCTCCAATCCATCATGAGCAGCTTGAGCTAACTAAAGAACAATGGGAGGGCAAAATACACGTTCAACAAAATTGGGCACACCAAAGATGACGCGAAAAGCCAGTCAACAGAAAATGATCGCTATGTTCTTCTCCGACCTCACTGGCGCACAATGATCTTCGGCTCTTTCATTTATCCCATAGTTCTCGAAGCTTCCTTTGCTTTCACTAGAGTGACGAGGGAACGCCGTGATTGCCGATGTGATGGACCTGCATGTCTCCGAACAAATCCACGAATCTGCGTAGGGCAGCGTCAGCCTCGGTCACGGTGTTGGGTGCTGGCTTCTTCGCACCCTTAGCGCCGCCCCCAATCGACCACGACTGAAATGCCTTGGTTATGGTCAAGCCTTGATCGATCGCTGGCTTGCCAACTGGGCAAGCCTCTTGGATTGCAGGTGCCTGACCGTGTTCTTGCAGCGGTTCGGCCTTTAGCGAGGGTGTAACGCCATTGATCAGGAACGCTCTCGTCGCGTCGAACAGGTTTGCATGTCTTGCGATCTGAAGGCCGACACGCTCCTTGGCCACGCGGTCTACCGTCGTTCTCAACGACAGCCACACCGCTGTCTTGAGGTGACCTTGTCGGACGGGGCTTTCGAGCGGCCTGATGCTGTCGGGGATGGAAGGTGGAAGGGGCTGGCCAGCAAGGTCGTCCGGCAGATCGATCTTGAACCAGTAAACACCATTACGCCTGAGCAGGTGTGAAACACGCGGCATTCATCGCTTCCCGTAGCACGAAGACGTAGCAGACGAGGAAGCTGAACCGGGTAGTTCTAGCGATGTCAGACAGTTAGGAAGAAATGGCGCTCCCTAGGGGAATATCCCTCCTGAGCAAATTCAGGAACTTAGCGTGGCTAACGCCCGGTCATACGCCTCACAGCGGCCCATGAAATCGCACGACATTTCGTCGTGCTGGCTAACGGCTTTCCAAGCGACACCCGACGCACACTGGCAAAAAGTACCTTTTCCGTGTAGACCTCTGCCAGACCTGACAGTGTGTATCTGGGCTGGCCCGTCAAGCCAGCCATTTTTGTTTTCAGGTTTGCAACGACACCACCTTGCTTTTCAGTCGTTGTTGACCGCGCCGCCGTCAAGTCCGCGTTTCTGCTCAAACCAGTACCATCACCGCCACGGGTCGCGAGCCTGAAATGGCGCCGCAATGCCGTGCATTGATTGAGAGACCGTCTTGCCAAGCAAATCCACCAGACAGGCGTTCGCCCCGCGTGGCCTTCGCCGCGCCAGCGCGGCGCATTACATCGGCGTGTCGGCTTCCAAATTCGATGAAGCACGCAAATTGGGACTAGTACCATCGCCCAAGATTTTTCTCGGCGTGACCCTTTACGACCGGCGCGATCTAGATCGCCTGTTCGATGATCTTCCTGAAATCGATACTGCGGCAAATAACAACGATGAATGGGAAATTGCCTTGCGGCACAATGGGGTCATCGCATGAACAAAAAGCGAGTGTTGCCGAAGTACTGCGGATACTTCACAGACGCACGCGGAAAACGCCGTCTTCGATTCCGCAGGAACGGCCGGACCGTTTACCCCAAGTCCCCGGCAGGCACGCCAGAATTTCTGGCAGAATATCACGCATTTCAGAACGAAACACCAACGCAACAGTCTCGCGCACCCTCAGGATCAGTGTCGGCAGTGATTGCGCAATACTACAACGGTGCCGAGTTCAAGATCCTTTCCGCTACCACCCGAGCTAACTACCGGCGATTCTTCGAACGATTTCGCAGGCAATACGGCCATTTGCAGGTTGCATCAATGAAAACCACATCGGTGAACTTGATGCTCGACGCAATCGCCGACAAGCCAGCGGCGGCGAAACACTTTCGGCTGAGGTTGAAGGCGCTGATGGATTTTGCCGTCGGCGCAGGATATCGCGAAGACAATCCTGTTGAAAAAGCCAAGCGGATAAAACATCGCGACAAGGGTATCCGGCCTTGGACCGAACTAGACATTGCAGATTTTCGAAGTTATTGGCCGATGCACACACCGCAGCGCCAAGCATTCGAACTCCTGTTGCACACTGGCTTGCGACGTTCTGATGTCGTGAGGCTCGGTAGGCAACATTTGCGAATGTTCGGCAATGATCAGCGCATCGTTATCAAAACGAAGAAGTCGCAAGAGGCCGTCGAACTCATCATTCCGATTCATCCGAAGTTGCGCGAAATGCTTCATCAGATACCGGCAGATCAGATGACTTTCATCGTAACTGAACATGGGGCGTCCCGGTCTGAAAAGGCTTTTACAAACTATACGTGAAGCCGCTCATAAAGCGGGCTTGCCTAGCGACAGCTCGCCACATGGCTTACGCAAGGCAGCTTGCCGCCGACTGGTCGATGCTGGGTGCGATCCGTTTCAAGTGCAAGCGATCACCGGCCACAAGAACCTCGACGAGATAATGGTCTACGTCCGGGATCGCGACCAGCGCCTGTTGGCAGAACAAGCAATGGCCAACTACGCCAAAGCGTTCGACTGAAAGTCATTCTGATCCTCAGAACTTGGAACACCCATCGCCCATGGGGTGCTTTGTCATGGGCAAATTACAGAGAGAAACATGATCGAAAAAAGCAAAGCGGAATGTTGCGGCCAGCTTGGCGTCGGCACTCAAAAGAATGGCAAGCTGGCGCAAATTCAAGGCGACACAGTATCCAAATGATCCGCGCAATCCCCGTGCGGCGGAAACGTTGGCGCGGCTTGCCCGGGAAGGGGAAAACCTTTCCGATGACGATTGGGCACAGCTAAAGCCGCACTACGATTGGGCTTCTGAACAATGGCAAGAAGCAAGCGATCAAGCCGCACGGCTCGTCGAATTTCGACGCGACGTGATCGACTTTGATGGCTTCGTCCTGATGTTGCGCAACTTGCTGGAAGTTCAGGTCGCAGCATGAGTTTCGAATTCGACCCAGAAGTACCATACTTCCGCTCTGACGACGTGAACGTGGCCGAACTTTTGCTAACCCACGGCAAAGCCGGATGCGCAGATGTAATGTCACTCAGCGGTTTGCTCGGGGAAGATGATGACGACCCGTCGGACATAACTTTGGTGACGGGCCGGTTTATGCCACTGATATCGCCTGACTTCAATTACTCAGCGACATTCTCGCCGGGATTGGACGACGATGTGGCACTAGCTGTACCTGTCGTGCGGGACGGCCAGACAATCGATGCCCTGTGCATCTGCGCGGACAATATGGACGCGTGGGGCGCGATTACGGGGCGGGGTGGTATGATCGGACACTTCAAGGAAGGCCAACCAGTCCGCATCTATGCGACGCCGTGGCGGTGGTTATCTCGACAGCGCGATGGTGTTGTGGTGCTGCGCAAGGATGCTTATTCACCGCGACAGTTCGCGGTGGACGCATCTGGTGCAGTCATTCATATCAATCGCCATGAAGCGCGGCTCGCAAATGCTTCGATTATCTACGCCGAAACGTCAGAACATGCGGAAGAATTGCTGTTCCGGTTGTTTGAGAAGCCGAGTCTCGAAGATAGTCATCCGGCGTTAGCGAGCAATCCAGCCTTCCTGGAACAACAAACAAGGAGTGTGATTGAGCGCGCCAGCAAGCGCGTGGGGATTGACGCGGATAGATACGACGTTGGAGCGGCAATAGAAGAACTAGCCGTCAAGAGCGTGGTGCGGCGCATGAAACAGGAGGGGATATTCGGATGAACGGTTTTACAAACCTGAGTGAAATCAATAGGCGTGCAATCAACAAGGAACGTCAACTGTTACGGCTTATTCGCGAGTCAGAAGATGACGAGCGTGAAGCAGAAATGGGCGTAACGATCACACCGCCCAACGTCGATCCGTTCGACTTCGATGAAGCGGGCGGACTGTTGGGCACTTGCGCCCGCTGGGTTCTCAACAACGCAAGGTCACCACTGCCTGAACTGGCTTTGTTCGCTGCAATTATTTTTCTTGCTTCGGTGTTCGGCCTTCGTGCCGTAGGTCCAACTGGCCTTGGCGCGAACCTGTACCTTGTGATGGTCGCCCCAACTGGATCAGGAAAAGATTGGCCATTGAAAGCGCCGCGCGTTCTGTTGCAGTCGCTTGGTGCTTTTGGGAAAGCAAAGGTTGGCCCAACCAACGTAACCGGTGACTCTGCGATTGAACGAGCCCTACAGGCCAGTCCATGCTTTTACATGGCGATGGATGAATTCGGGTTATTGTTGCAAGGTGCCACAAATCCGAAGGCACCCGCATGGACGCAAACGATTTGTCGAGCCCTTCTTGAACTCTACAGCCGCTCCGACGCCTATGGTTCTTGGAAGGCCAAATCAACCGCTGCCAAGGTGAAGGGCGTCAAGGAAACTCCTGTCGAGCAACCAACGGTGCTTATTTTGGGCGCTACCACGCCGGATGAATTCTATAAGGGCTTGACCGCCGCTTCCACAAGCAACGGGCTGTTGAACCGGTTGGTCGTGATCGCGATGAGCGGCCGGAAATGCAGGATGTCGAGGCCATCCCCAAGGTGCCAGAAGAGCTAATTCAGCAATTGCAAGCGGCGATCGAGGCCTTTCCCAAAGCGAATGGTTCTTTCAAGACCGTCGCACTAGCTGATGCCAGTATGCGCGTGAATATGCACGTCATTCCATTTGCGGATGACGATGCCAAGGCACGCTTTAAGCTCGTTCAGCAAGATCAACGGGCCATGCTGGACTCTGAATCCGACCTGGCAGGAATTGTCGAGCGGGTAGCTGAGAACACCATCAAACTGGCCACGCTTCGCGCAATTTCGCAAGACCCGCGCAATCCGGCTGTGTCGGTCGCGGATATCGATTGGGGGTGGGCGCTCATTCACAAGTCCATAGATTCCGTAAGCCAAGGTGTTGCCCGCTACATGGCTGGTTCGAACGCCGAAGCGCTACGCAAGCTTGTGTATGGCCATATTCGGGATGCGGCCGGGAGCGGTATCCCCAAGTCGGTGCTGATGCGAAAGGCGGGAGTTACGAAGGCGACGCCGTTCGAACTCGATAGCGCATTGCAATGGCTGGAAAGGTCAGGACAGGTTGCGAACGTCGGTAAGCCCGACAATCGCGGCGGTCGTGGCCGGTCTGGTGAGAAATTTGTGGCTACCGAACTGGTGCGCGCCGCCGCGTGATTTGTTGTAACCGGCTTTGCAATAGAAGCCGGTTTTCACAATGAAAGGCCAAGCATCCGGTTCTATTGCAACAACAGAAGCATCTCGTTGCAATAGAAAAATCCCTATAGATCGAGGGCTTTTTGATTTGTTGTATTATTGTAAGTGACCACTATTTCTCTCTGAAAGATCAAAATCCGAAGAGCCATAGTATGCTGCTTACAATTTGCAACAAACCGATTGCCTTGCACTCTCTCAAAGGAATCGAATGACCAACACGTTGATCACGCCCGCACCCGTCGTCCACACACTAGAAGACGGCACGGTCTTTTCTGAAAAATCCCGCCGCTGCATTCGCGGTATTCCCATTGGCAGGTCCGCCTGGTTTTCCCGTGACGGGCCGGCCGGTGAGCCAGAATACGCCAATGATAACCACCGGGGGCGCTGGCCTTTGATGGAAGAATATCGCGCCGGTCGGCTCGGCAAATGCGAATCCGAAAGTAAGGTGCTTTGGTCAACAGCAAAATGGTTCGCGGGTGTCTATCAACTCGCGAACCGCCAAGCGGACGCTTGCGGAAACCAATATTGCACGTCTGGCTTTCCGGGTGAACTCGGCGAAACCGTTGATCCCCGAACCGGTGCCGTCAGCGAACCAGAGGGAATTGAGACCGAACGCGACCCGGTGCAGCGATGGTTTGGTGTGGACCCGAACACTGTTCCGGCATACGGCAGAGAACTCGAAGCGTTGTTTCGGGTAGAGTATCAGTTGCAGGCGAGGAAAACCTGTCAGCACCTGAAATATCGGCTGGATGTCAATTACCGGCATGTCGTCAGGGCCGTGATCGAACAGGCCGAAATGAAGGACATCGCCCAAGCGGAAGGTGCCAGCGGTGCGGCGAAAGGTCGGGCATTCGTGCGGGCAGGGCTGCGAACAGCTTCACTTGTCAGAATCGACTTGGCGCGTTGGGAGGAAAATGAGACCTCGGCCATTGGCCCGCTTTCCAGCAAGGCGGGCGTCTACCCGCCGTCAATGCGCCGCGCCGCTAACGACGACATGCGGCGGTACGTGCGCGATGTAGCTGCCTAGCACCCCTTGGGGGAGGGGTACAGCTTCCAAATGGCATAATACCGGAAGTGAGATTGACGGCTTGCGCTCGCGTGCCGTCTTTTTCATTTCTCATGAGAAAGGTAATTTATGTCTATTCCGAAACTTACCGACGTTTCGCCCGAACTGAAAGACGCATTGGCCAAGTACGAAAATCTTGCCGTTCGCGGGGCCGAACTTCGCGAGGAACATCAGCGCCTTTGGAAGGTCAAACAGGGGGGAGAAACGGTTGAAGAAAAGGAAGCGCGCATTTCAGCGATCATAAACGGCGATGCCCCTCTACCGCAGACTAACATCGATGGTCGCATTGCCGACATCAATACCCAATGGAGGTCTATCGAAGACGCGAAGGAAGTACTTGTGCGTCGGGTTGTCGAACTCAAACGAAAGGCAGGGAGGGAAATCTGTCAAACCTTCCGGCCGAAGCACGATGAAATCATGAAGCGTTTATCAGAGTCCCTGCTCAAAACACATGCTGCATACGTCGAGTTCGAAAGGTTGAAACGTGATTTGCTTACGAATGAATGCGGTCTGTACGGCGTCTTCGACATTGAGCCAGATTTTCTGGAATCGCCGACGGATAGAACATCGTCACTCGCGCAATACTTTCGTGAAGCAAAAGCGGCAGGTTACATCAAGGCAGTTCCGGCGGAGTTTCGCTAATGCTGAGAGAATACGAAACAGCGGCCGGTCCGATGAGCCTGGAATACGGCGGCGGCGGATATATCGCCGCCGTCGATGGTCGAAAGGTCGCGCCATCTTACGTTAAATCCAATGTGAGCGCTGATCGCTACGTGATTCAAGGTTACGCAGTGCGCTGGAATAAGTTGATTCACGTGAATGACAAGGAGTTCGCTTGGGTAGCCCCCTATGCGATCCGTGATCCAATGCGCGGCGTGAAGCGACTTCACTTCGATCACGACGAGAGTCGCACAATCGGCACGACAAGCGACGGGTTGGTATTGATAGCCGACGATTATGGGTTAGCGATGCGCTTCTATCCAAGGGATGACGTTGCGGTTCATCGAGAAGCAGTGACAACCGTTCGCGACAACGGGCGAACCGCTCTATCGGTTGGTATCACCTTTGAAAACAAGCAATTCGAAGATTACAACGGCAAACGTGTTCGTATCGTTCGCGATGCGACGTTAAATGAAATCAGCCTCGTGCCAAACGGTGCTTGTCGGGAGGCGTACTGCGTATTGATCGACAAAAGTGATTGCGGCCCGTTGCTGTCCGATGATGTGAAGTCGAAGCGTGTGCTTGCCGATGGTGGCTACGCAAACTTAATGCGCGCCCTAAGAAAGCTGGATGCGAAACTGAACTAATCGCTGCCGGTCCGCTTCTTTGACGGCAGTGACGCACGCGCAATCGTCCCTTGCGCTGTGCGGCGGCGCGGTCGCACCAGAAATGGTGCGGCCGCGTTGGCTCACAGGGTTCACCTATTAGAATGCTGCCCAAAGCGACATCATTTCCCAATAGGCGACATCTCACTTTCCTAAATAAAGACAACTGACGACATAGTCGGTATAGCCACATCGGTGGCCCCCAACACTATTTCCTTTCGTAACGATTGCTTGTGCCGATCCCTTGCATAGGTTGTCGCGGACCATGTCGAGGTTTGTATAACAACCATAAAAGTTGAAGCCGCCGCCGGGATTATGCTCGCCGATCATGACGCGATGCGGTACCATTTTGATGCCATCGAGCTTCTTGTTTGCTTCCGCGAACTTGCCGTCAAGTTCGCTCTTCTGAGCCTGGAGCGTTGCTAAAGTCCTTTGCAATCCTTCTATCTTTGAGGTCGCATCGGATGCGAGACTGTTGTTGTAAATGCTGTCGGCGGGCAGCGAGATAGTGTAAGACGCAATGTTAGTGGCGATGCCGAGACTGCCGGGATTGTACTTGGTGTTGTCGTTCTTAGGATGAGTTCGGGCGCATGTTATCGCGAAGTTTCCGAGCATTTCAAACTTGGTTGTTTGACTTAAAGCATTCTGGCCTGAGGGCGCGGCCGGTGCGCGACAGATCAGATTTTTGGCTAGTACGCCGTCAATGCGTAGAAATGTGTTCGCATTCTTAAAGTCGAAGTTGACCAGGATTGCATCGGGATCAGCAAACTTGTGGGTAACGAGTACTCCTGTGCGAGCTTCGATCTCTTCAGGCATTGTAGTTAGCTAACGCGGCTGTCACGACCTCGTCCTTAGCAACCGAGCTATGGCTCTTGTCGAAACGCAGCGTGCTGTACATGCGACAAAAATTGTCAGCCTTCTCCTCCGTGGATTTGCCGCTTCCCGTCATATTTATGGGAAGCGCATCGACCACAATCCCCATCGAAGAATCCCAACTTAGATTCTTCTTTCTGCTCGAAGAAGTACAAAGATGATCGTACAGCGTATTCAGGGACGCATAGTCTGCTTCGGAAGAAGTGCGATTGCGAACGTTATTTAGATAGACATCGTCGCATCCCGATCCGAAGCTTGGGTTTGTACCCGCTATTAGCAGCGTTATCGCGACAAACTGTTTAAAGGAAATCATGTTATACCCCTGGTTTGAAACAACCATAGGCAATAACTTTGCGTGCAACCCGTCAAGCGATTGCGATTGATGATGCACAACCTTCCGACTGGGTATCATCCCGGGTGGTGATTCAAGCGCCTAGTCGCTTCCCAATTGGGGTGATAATGGCCGCATGCCTCAAATGGGTGAAGGTCAGAATTTATCCCGCCCCTCATGGCGGGAGCATGCAATCTTTGCAGCTTTGAGGACGTAGATCGGAGCTTCTTACTTCCCGGTCCAAAACAGATTCTGAATCGAACGACGGGCTGACAATGAAGTCAACCCGCCGTCGGCCCGGTTAAGCGCGCGTTGATAGGGAAACGCCTAGCTTTGCGGCCATTACGCTGGTGGCACCGGGAGTTCGCTTCAACGATCTTGCGATTTTGGCGACCCCTGACTTTGCTTTTGCCATCGTCTTCATTGTTCGAACGTCGTCTTTTGTCCACGCGCGGCGAACTACCTTCTTAGCTTTTGCCATTCTTTCTCCGAATTGGATTAGTGCAGAGTCGGCTTTTTGCCGGTCTGTGTTGGCGATCTATGAACAAGCTTCATTGCGAGAATGTGGCCGTAATACTTCGCTCTGCAAAAATCAGATTTGTGATCTAGATTACTGTTATTGGTCGAAAAAGCCGGGCATGTACTCTCATTTCGAGGGACACCCGGCATGGACGACAACTTTTATAGAGGTAGAGCACGCGTTCTCCGCGAGCTAGCGAAGGAAGCAGACCCGTTCATTAAGAAACGGCTGTTGCATCTTGCGAATAATTACGACGATATGACCGCACCGACGACAACGCATGATCAAGCGGAAGGGCGGCCAAAGCTAAGTCGCGACGGCAATTAGCCCGCCAGCTGGCCCTCGCCTACTGAACAATCTCACCGTCTAGGTACGGAAGAACAAGAACCAGACAATGCCCATAGCGATCACCGCGATACTTACGCTGATGATAAGCAGTAATAGAATCGAGGGACCGGGTTCGGCTTGACGCGCTTCCGTGGGTGTTTCGATAATGACGCCGTGCTTTTTCTTCACCATGATTGCACCTAAATTTTCGGTGCGAGGTCGGCGCGGTCAAATACCGGGACAATCTCAACATCCTCTGGCAAGGCACCCGATGGTGTGTCTTCCGCAGCATGGCGCAGCGCTTCCGCGGTTGCATCCAATCCGTCGGTAGTTTCGTTCGCGCCGCTACCGGCGTCGTGCCGACGTGGCGGGACTTGCTGGCCCGCATCGGCTTCTCGGTTCGGTATCTTTGTGGACATAAGATATCCTTTCGTTTGGATACCAAGCTGTCCCGATGGGGATAGTTCCTACCCTGGCTAGGGGGGCGTTTGATCTTTAGCGGTTTAAGGGCTTCGACCGGCGGGTGGTAAAATTCACACATCCGCAAAATGGTCGCTCTAGGCGACGTTAGTTCTTCTTGATTAGATCGATCACTCCGGCGGGCGGCCCCTCATCGTTCGTTTGGGGTGGTATCGGTCGAAACAGAGCATTCAAGACGATTGCTCGCTCTGCGTCTGTGGTCTCTCTCTTTGCGTTCTCTAGTAGACCCATATATGTCAAAGCAAGTGAGCGACGGTGATCTGCATCGTCTGCAAGATTTAGATTCTGAATGAAGACACGGCTTACGTTCTTCAAAAGCCAAGCATAGAAAAGCGCCGGGATCGATACGACAGCAAGTCCTGCGATTGAGAACGTTCCATTCGAGTTGGCCGTTAACTTGCTGACTGCGCCAGATACGCTTTCCCATTGGGCAATTGCAACGATGATAGGCGCGATCACCATGAGCGCAAAAATGCCGAGCCATAGCCGCCAAAGTTTTGCTTTTTGCGCGGTAATCTTTTCCCACGACACCGCTGGCTCTTGAATAGTCAGTTGATTGCGGTAGCGGTCTTCAAGAACACCGAAAAGCTCGGTTTTTTCCTTAACGAATGCGTCAAGTGCATTGCACTCCTCTTTCGTAGCCTGCCAAGCTAGCTTTGATTCCTTCATCACCCGTTCTGTTGCTAAGAGGTCATTGAATGCGAATATCGCTGGGTTCGCAAACGCAATTGAACGGAACAACAGGATGAGTTCACGGCCCGTGGGGTGACTTGTTTCTGTCCAATTCCAGCAATGTATGCAAGCCAACATGCACGCGGCTGCCGGACTGAGTTCCTTCATCTGTTCAACTTGTTTTCCCATGCGGCTCGCGCCTACGAGCACTAGCCTCTGATCGGCCTGATCGATGTACTGCTGTAAGGCGTCAGTTTTTCCTTGCCGCACTTCTTCGATGATACTAGTGAGCTCGCCTTGAGCGCGGTTCGAAAGGTTAACGCTACCGTAACTTTGACTAGCAAGGGTAAGATTGGTCCCGTTGAATCCCAAACGCGAGTAGTACGCGAGTTCTTCGTTCAAAAATCTGAGAATAGTATCGGTCGAGCCAGACACCTGAATTCCTTGGGTTGGTATCGATATCAACCAACTGCCGGGATCATTTTTGCTCTTTGCCATTAGGGTCTCGCTCTTTGAAATATCTCGAGGAAGACGGCCAACGACGCTGGCCTGCCACCTCTAGTGACAATGTAGCCAGAGCAGCCATCGTGGTGATGAGACTGTTGAAAGGTCATCCCTCGTCAGATTGGCTCGCTCGCATCAACTACAACGTCCGCGACCGGCAGCACTTCGGGCAGCACGTACCCCGATGTCGCAATTTTCAGTAACGCACTAATCGGCACCATGTGCTTGTTGTCGCGCGCCGAATAGCGAGCCGCCGCTTTCACAAGCCCAAAATCGCCATAATAGATTTCCGTCCAGTCACCGTTTAGGTCTATCTTGAGGCAAAGGAGCATATCGGCCTCGCCACGAAAGCCAATCTGCGACGCAGCGTAGTTCGTCTTTACCTGCACCTTCTTGCCGTCTGGCCTAACCGCGTCGTAACCATTAGCGCCGCGCGGAGCAGGGTGAAGATTATAGACCTCGACGGCGATGAACTCTCCATAGTCGCCCAGCAAGTTACCAAGCCCGGACCATTTAAAGTTCGGCGCAAGTGATTTGAGCGTGCGCTGCGATGCGAAGAGAGACGCTAAGACTCCCTTCATTGCTTCAATGCGCTGTTCTTTGGTGATCACTGAAACGACGGTCATGCCGCTTGAAGATGGAATGCGCCCCAAAGCATAGGGTGAATTCGGACGCGTGCGTCTTCCGTAAACTGCGCTGCTGGAAGTAGCGCATCGTCCAAGTGCGAGTACATGAATCGGCTGCCGTTTTTCAGCTTCACGCCAATGGCGCCAACGCGGTACAGAATGCCAACGATTGCTTTGACCATTTCTTCCGCCGAACGATTATCCTTCTCGTAGTACGTGCTTGCCAGCTCGTACAGCGGATCATAGTCGATCTTCTTTTCGGAGTAGATTGCAAGAGCAATGTCATCGACTTCCTTCGGTGAACAGAGTTCTTCGAGGGTGACGGTTGCCTTTTGGCGCGTGCCGACGAAATCCAACAGTCGTTTTATGGAAGGAAACGCGCTCTGCCATTCTTGTTCAAGCGCATCCCGGCGTATGCGCGAGAAATTCGATTCGGCACGCCTAATCATTGTGCTTGTGACTTCGTAGCTTCCTTGTGCAACTTCAATACATTCGTTTACGAACGCAATCACGTCTCTTGGCCTCATTAACGTCCTCTCGACAATGTAGTCAAAAGCATCAACGTTGCCGACGTTGAAGGGAAACACATCTTGAAACTCGATCACGCGGTCAGCGTATTGCCCTCTAAATAGCGATTGTATTCGCGAGTTAACCAGTTGTCGCAACAGCGGCTTGGTCCACCTTATATGAACGAAATAGTCATCCAGTTTCTCACGCTGGAATGTTAAGTCTCGCGTTTCTTGGACGACTCGTTCGAGAACGTCGGACCTCAGCGCCACCAGAATTTTTAGATTTGTGATACGACGAAACGATTTTAGCGACTCGATCAGCGCCCGGATAAGCTTGAACCGAAGGGATACATCGACCCAATGCTCATCTAGTTTGTCGATGAGAATATAGAAATGCTTCATATCGTCACCGCCCTCGCTTTCGGAGAGCATTTCGATCACGCCAGCAAGTTCTGCCAACTGGTCTGAACTGATGATTTTCCGTACCCGAGAAACAAATTCGGACTTCTTGTCAGTACTGAGTCTCTTTTCGTACTGACCGCCCGCCTTAAATTTTTCGATTTCTGCACCAAGTTCAGCTTTAACCGCTTTCTCAACTCTTTCCGTTAGCTCTTTGATGTTTTGATCCATCGTGATCCAAAACTTGCCCTCCCAATCTTTCAAATATCTGATGGCGCGCGCTTTTCGATCATCCCTACTAAAGCGCGATCTTAAACGTTCGAATACCGATCGCGAGTTCGTCTCATTCGTCACGGAGAATTTCAAACGGATGAATTCGATGCAAAGAACGTGCTTCCAGAGCGCCTGGAAGAGCAGGTCAAGATCGGCACCTATGGCATGTAAGAAGTTTAGCGCATCAGAGTTAGATACGTAGCTCATAGCCATCTCAGACGGATCTATCTCGACGGAGTACTCGGCCTTCGAATGAATGAATTTCATGATGGCTGTCTTGCCTGATCCGGTGCGGCCGTCGATAACCATCCCTCTCGACGCAACGTTCATGCACAGTTCGACGGGCGGATAATGCACGAAACATTTCAATAGGAATTCATCATCCATTTCGGCTGCGTTGGCTCCAATGGTCATTCCTGGTCTGAGTACGACGGGATTTGTGCGCTTCTGCTTTGCCATTGACTTCTGTTTTGCCATTAACATGTGCCGCCCGATGCGTTTGTCTCGGCAGCATCCGATGCAATGTTCGCGTGTAAGTCAACGATTTGTACACGCTCGGCGGTCGGCTATTCACAGGGTTGGGCAGGTCGCCAAATCCCCGATCGGAGACGGCTTTGGGGCCGGCCCCGCAAATAGCCCAAACCCCGTAGAAATACGGCAGGGGCCGGGCTTGGCTATGCTGACGGGTTCGCCTGTTGACTGGCTTCCTTAGCGTTCCTCGTTCGGGCACGCACCTATGCGGTGTTATCTCCCGCTGCTCAGTCAGCTTGATCATACGGACAGGCGGCTTATAGCGGCGCGTGCCGCAAGACCGACAACGGAAAGATGAGTCAAGTGTGTGTCACGCGACCTGCGAATGGCATTCAATGGCAGACTAGCTCGCGTCTTGCATCGGCAGCATTCAATCTCTAGCCAGCCATCCCGCCGTTCAGGCAGTGGCCTATCGTTGGGGAGGGTTGCGCTGGCCCGCCATAGCCTTCCATCCGATCCGACCACGCTTCCGCTTCTGCCCGGTCCGCCGCGCGGGCAGCCTTCCTGGCCTCTTGACGGGCCGTCTCGGCGCGCATCTTCGCGCCCATGATCCGGCCGCCCCAAATCAGCGGATGATGCGCTGGTGATTGTGCAGCGGGGTGTGGACAAAGAAGACGTAATGCTGTGCTGATCGGCTTTCCAATTTCCGATAGAGGCCAATCCGTAGTATTACCGGCGACTTATTGATTAGAGTTTCGCGGATTTCCAGTTGGATTTCTCACAACCTTCGTGATTGTTTTCCGTCCCACAACTTTACAACAAGAAAAGGGACAACAATGACAAAATGGATTTTGGCAGGATCGCTAGTCCTCATCGCTACGGGCGCTCAAGCTCAATATTTCGGTACTGGTTCGAACCCGAATAGCCACAGCACATCGGGCCACACTCGCAGCAACGGTACCTACGTTCAGCCCTACACGGCGACGAATCCAAATAGCACACAGCGGGACAATTACGGCGCGTCCGGCAACTACAACCCAAACAACGGGCACACCGGTACGCGGTCGCCGCGCTACTAAATCATACGCTCGCTAAAGGAGGACGAAGCCGCCGGGCGGCCTCCCATGCACCCTTGTAGCTGCGCGGGAATCGTGCGGCGTAGCGCAGAAATCTAGACAATCAAGATTATGAAGAAGATTCTGGTTCCGATCTTTGCTGTTGCGTGCGGAGCGCAAGCACCGGCGGCCGATCACCCGCGCAGCGGATTGGTGTCGAATACGAGCGATTCTATGCAATACGAGTGCTCGTTGGTGGATTTCGAGAATGAGATGATTTGCCAGATGGTGAAGGTGTCCATTCGCCGAATGGAAGAACCGAAAGATCCAACGCAAGCGTTAGAGCACACCTTGAAGTACTCGAAAGACCAGAAGCCGAGAGATAACTGCGAATTCTTCTCGCAATTTGCCGACAAGTTCCGAAACTATAAGCCTTTACATTGGAATTCGATGCAGGTCGAACTCAACGAGCAGAGAAAGCAAGACGAGATTCGAAATTGGACTGCTCAGTACAATGATTGCATAAAGCCTAGCGCGGCCACGGCAACCGAGAAGGTTCGGGCGCACCATCACACACGCTTGCGAACGTGCCGAATTAGCAGTCAATATTCCAGCTTGAAGTTTAAGCGCATCGAAAAGGATACGTGGGTAGCCAATGCCGGACCAGCATATTATGACCAATGCGGTTCAGTAGAAATGTCTCGTTTCGAGAAATCAAAGCTTCCGCTGGCTGATGGCTGGAGCTATGTCGTTCGCACTACGGTGGCAAATCCGAATGGGGTAGTTCATACCACTGGGGAAAGTTGCAGAGCTTTCGAGACAGAATACACTTATGAGGCCGCTGGGATCGATCACTATGCAAGATGCGATTACATCAAATTCGAACAGTGGTCGTATCCAGAACTTTCGCCACCTGGCTCGATCTTGAACCATCGGCTAGAAGAAGTGTGGGAGCGGCGCAAATAATCTTTCTCACAGTGGCGGCTTCGCCAGTTTGAAGGTCTTAGCTTCCGCCGAAGCAGCGCAGAAGTGATTGAGAACGACCCAGAAGGCGTCGCTTTCAGGTCGAAAGCGAAGAGATACTAGAGTCGATGCCGAGCATTGCGCCGGGATGTCGAACAGGCCACACATGCGCTATGAGCCGCAGCGCAGGCTATAGATAACGCACGCCGCGCGATGCGCGCGTGCCGCCGCCAGCGCGCTGACTGCATGGGCGGCTTCCTAGCCGCGGGGTGCCTTGGGGCGATCAGGCTGCATGGTGTCGTCATTAAGAATGGCACCATTTTCCAGTTGCACCAGCCGCGATTTCACATCTAGATACCTGCAAATATTTTATTATTGGTGGAGCAATGGCTTTAATTTGTTGCGAAGAATGTCAGCAAACCGTCAGCCACAAAGCCGCAAGCTGTCCGCACTGTGGGGCACCGCAAGGGATCCAACGCGGTGCAGCCCCCGCTACTCCCAGTAGAAACCAAACGCAGACGGGGCTAGGGCGCAAATTTTTGGGGTTTGGTCTGTTGACAATTTTGGTCATCATGTTTCTCAACTCTTTCAATAAGGATTCTACAAAACAGCAAGCGGTCTCAGAAGAAGACCGCATCGCCACTGCAAAAAAAGAAGCAGAAGAAGAAGCACGCTGCAATTCCGACCTTAAATGCTTGGGCAACAAAAAATCAATCGAGGCTTCATTCAAGTGTGCCCCCAACGTAGAGAAGCTTGCGAAGAACAATTTCGAATGGATAGACAAGTGGTACGAGTCGAAATTCAGTCGATTTGGATGGAAGGATAAAAACAATCTGGTCATCACCTATGTTGGTGACAAGATCAAATTCCAGAACGGCTTTGGCGCATGGGTGTTGAGCAGGTATGAATGCGACTACAGCATACCGACGAGCACCGTGATGGATGTTCGGGCGTCGGCGGGGCGGCTCGATTAGACTAAGTGATCTTCTATCCATCTTAGCCGTTGGACAGGGCGGCCTGGTCTTTTGAAGGGTGGTTTGAAAATTCCTCGAAGTCAGTCATGCCAAGAGACGGTTGGGTGCCGCTGCCGGAAGAAGCGGAACGATTTTACGAGGTCTATATCGATGAAAGCAGCCAGACCAAGTTCCGGTATCTGGTGCTGGGCGGTCTGTGCGTCCCCCTAAGTCATTCCAGAGCTTTTGAAGCCGATATAATCGCGCACCGCGATCACACGACACCGCTTCTCAAGCCCGATGGGACCCCCAAGCTGATGAAGTGGGAGAAGGCGAAAGGACATAATCTGGCCGCCTACAAGCGGGTGGTTGATGCGTACTTCACATTCCCGCAGCGTCATAAATTGCCTTTGGCGAAGTCCCTCGATACTCATTGCGTCGCCGTCGATACCTCAAAGAAGACTCTGAAAGCGACCGGCGATGGCGACGTTGAGATTGGCTTCGCGAAAGAGGTCTATTTCCTATGCGTGCCTACCATCGGCAATCGCTTAAAGCGCGGGCTGTTTCACCTCTACCCTGATCGGCGAACGACGAAGCAAGATTTACGACAAGCGCAAGGTATCATGAACGCTGGTGCTCGGAAGTACAGCAATCGAACAGATTGGCCGTACCGCGAATTGAAGTTTCGTGACCCTGAGAACCACCAAGCCTTACAGGTTGTCGATATTCTGATAGGGGCGCTAGCCTACCACCTAAATGGCCATTACGGGCAATCCAATGCCAACCCGGCCAAAAAAGCGCTTTGCGAGCATATCTTGAAATGGGCGAAGATCACCAATCCAGCGATTAATACGCCGTGGTATAGGCCGCGACTGACAATCCTGCACCGTGACGGCACGATTCGTAACAGACGCAAATAAGCTGTCGGTCTGCGGTAGCGAACGAACCTTGTTCACGGCAACGATATGACGGAGACAAACAGGAACAGGCTCGACAAACGCAGGCAAAACCACAATGATCAATGTTAGAGAGTTCGATCTTGTCGTTTACACCGAGAGGGTTGGGCCTTCGAATCTCTCGCTGCTTACCAGCCTATTCAATGACTGAGCTGTATGGTCCCATCTTTACGGCAACGATAACAGCAACGAAACAATGGCCTTCGATCCGAAGTTCACAGAATTAGTATCAGTGCTCGCTGAGGCCAAGGCATCAGCCGATCACCGACGCGCTGAGGAACAGCGATTAGACGAAGAAGGGATTGCAGCGGCAAAGGCCGCTTTCGAGCCAATACAAAATTTTTTGAAGGCGCTCGAAGCCGCCCTAAAGCAACGAGTGGCCTCACACTACCAGGTGACCGAGACAGACTGGATAGTCGGGGCTGGCCGCGACGTTTACATGGTGTGCTATAAGATCGCCTTCCACGAAATCATATTCTATGTAAGCAATGATTTTAGCCGATTAGAATTCGAACGACACGATTTCGCGATAAGCGATGTTGCTTCAATCGAGCAAGCCATCAAAGATTGGGTGATTGCGAAATTGCGGCGCTAGCTACAATTCGTCGAGGCTGCCTTCGCTCGCTTCTTGGAGAACGCCGCCGCGACACTTGATATGGCCCGGTTGTCAGTTCGTCGTTGTCTTCCAAGGTCATTCCGACACAGCCTGTCGTTTTGAACTTGATGGCTCCCTCTGTGGTCCGAAATCATTCGAATTAGTTCGAGAGTGACTTCGACCTGTGGGCGGCAATACGGGACGCCGCCAGTTTTCTAATAATTTAGGGAAACTGTCCGCTCGCCGCGTCTATCAACACCATGGGCGAGGAAGCGTTGGGCAGCTAGTCGCGCCGCATACGAAGCGAACGGCCAAGCCTTCATTGATCAAGGTCGATCCAACATCTACACCGTTGGCTCGAAGCGTGCCGCAGCGGCGTCCGAAGTTGCAAGCATCTGTGCCTTCCGTACCGGGCGCGCACGAACACGCGACTTGCTGAAAGTCGGATCGGCCATTGCTGACAAGCTCGCGAAGCCGTCGTGTGGCGGCTTCGCCCTTTTGACGTTCAACTTCGCATCTGGCCCGGCTTCCCATTTCTGGCGCGTTGAATCCAACCAGACGAACGATTGGTTTGCCATCCCTAGACTGACGGTGTCGCCGTCGATCACGCGGATTGATAGTGTGGCGAGCTTGGCAGGTTCAGGTTTGAATTTCGGCCACGCCTGAACGGCCACAAAACCAGTAAGCACGCAAAGAACAATGAAGCCGGAAAGATAGCGCGAGCCGAGCCACGAAGGTTGGCTGTCAGCGATCAGTTTGAACCGCTTCGGGTTGGCCCATTTCGCATGCCGAAATCTGTAGATGTTGTTGGGCATACGCCAAGATTAGATGCGCAGCGTTAATCCCGCGTATCGGAAAGCTCGGCATTGCGGGGGTATTTGAAGAACATTCCGTGGCTAACGCATCGCGGCAGTTAGCCAAAACGGGCATCTAACCGACTGAAATTCCGAAAAATTTGTTGACGGGTGGCGCTCCCTAGGGGAATCGAACCCCTGTTCCAGCCTTGAGAGGGCTAAGACGACGTAGGTGTTTCGCTCGCGTGCACGTCGAGCTAAGCAGCACTGATCTGGTTCACATACGAGATGCTGCTTTTAATGGTGCAGACGAGATGCACTGGACCTCTGAATTCGCGCAGGGGAGCGACTCGAACCCTCAACATCATTCTTTGTACTCACTGTAACCAGAAATCTTCCCGTAGGCCGAACACTCAGCGATCGCGACGAGCACGATCAGCTCTCCCTCGCGCGTTCGCCCTGCCCTTGCGATCCAAGTTTCCAAGCCGCCCAACGCTGCGGATCTCACATCATTCGAATGAGATCATCAACAATAGCTTTCGATAGATCTTCCTTGATCTCCCGGTGCACACGTCATGCACACGCCGCCTTCTAACCGCTTGGAAAGCTTGAACTCTCGCTCCAATCCATCATGGGCCAATTTGAGCTAGCTTGAGCCTAGCAGCGCCAATCGGAGTAAGCTCAAAGAAGCTGCCGAGGCCAGCCCCTCACCGTGCCGCCCCCGACAGCTTGTCGGGGGTTGAGTCACGGCGCCGAGGGGTCGGCCAAGCTTCGCGCCGGCAAGAATGGGTACCGCCTCGATGCCCAACTACTAACTGCACCAGTTTCGTACCAGAAACGACCTGATCGGAATGCAGCGAACGCGATCGCAATCAAACAGAACCACTATACAATCAACGAGAGCGATCAATATTCTGCCACTCATAGCGGTCAGCTTGCAGCTTCTTGCACCCGATGGAACAAGCCAATTCTCGACCTGTTCGTAAAACGATGGCAGACCATGTCAGCATCATCGCCCACCAAAGGACGATGGTAGAGGTGCAGGATAAGCTCGCTGCCCTGTTCGGAGGAGGTGTCTTTCCGCAAACCCACTGTATAGCGGGTGACGCGTCGTAACGGGGGTCCGCTATTTCCGGGCATCGGTCGGGGTTTTTGACAACGATTACTCTGCCGGTGTCGCGAGCTTTGGCACCGTGGCGCAGGGTGCGCTGCTGAACGGTGAAGTTGTCCTTCACGACGGACTTCCGAGGCCGGCCAGCCCCTGACGCGTGGGCGTCAGATCGCGTCGTCGACGATCAAATGTGGCTTGCCCTGCGAGCAGGATTCGACACGTGCCCTAATGCGAAAGGTTGCGGCAAGGTTTTCCGGCGTCAGGACGCCAGCCGCCGTGCCGAAATCGTGCAACGTTCCATCAGAGAGGATAGCGACCTTGTCGGCGAATTTCAGTGCCAGGTCGAGATGGTGCAGCGCGATCAGCACGAGCATACCGTCGTCATGCGCAAGGCTGCGCACCTGTCGCATCGCTTCCAGCTGGCGGTGCATATCCAGCGCGCTGGTCGGCTCGTCCAAGAGCAGCACCTGCGGTTCGCGCACGAGACATTGGGCAAGCCCAACGAGCTGGCGCTGTCCACCGCTCAGCTCGGTAAGGATTTCATTGGCAAGATCGCTCATATCGAGTGCTGCCAGCGCCTGGTCCACCGCCACCAGATCAGACCTCCCCAGACGCCAGCCGCTGACCTGCTTGCGCGCAAGCAGGATGGATTCGAATACAGTCAGCACTGCGCTTGCCGTTTGGTCCTGAGGCATGTAGGCGACGGCGCGATCTGCATCGCGCATACCTTCCAGCCGGCACTCGCCAGGTCCCGGAAGAATGGCTGCCAGGCGCCGGAACAGCGTCGACTTGCCCGCAGCATTCGGTCCAATGACAGCCACCACCTCGCCGCCATAACAGGGCGGAAGCGTCACATCACGTAGTACCTCGCGTGATCCGAAGCGGGCGCCCAGGCGATGCGTGCTCAACACTACCATATGTCTCTTCCGCTTCTCAGGATCAAATACAGGAAGATCGGCAATCCGATCGCTGAGGTGACGATGCCGATCGGCAGGACGGCGCCGGGCACCGCGATTTTGGCCAGGATCGAGCTCAACGACATGATCAGCGCACCCGTCAGCGCGCTCGCGGGCAGCAGGAAGCGCTGGTCTTCGCCGACCATCATGCGGGCGATGTGCGGGCCAACGAGACCGATAAAACCGATCGTGCCGACAAACGCGACGGGGATCGCCGTCAAAAGGGAGACAAGGATCAGGGTTTCGAGCCGCAGGCGCCGCACGGGAATGCCGAAGCTCGCCGCGCGCGCCTCGCCAAGACGCAAGGCCGTCAACTGCCACCGGCGGCGCAGAAAGACCGGCAAGGTTAGACCCACGACGATCGCGGTGATGGCGAGCTTGGGCCATGTTGCCTTGGTGAGGCTGCCCATGGTCCAGAAGACGATGGCCGCGACCGCCTGCTCGGCGGCGAAATATTGAAGGATGGCGAGGGCCGTATTGAAACTGAAAACCAGTGCTATGCCCAAAAGCACGATCACCTCGATCGAGGCTCCGCGCCGAAGGCTGGCCAAATGGATCAGGAAGGCGGTTGCCATGGCCATGACGAAAGCATTAGCCGCGACGATGTAGTCGCCTACCATGGGAACCAGCGCGACACCGAAGGCGAGCGCGAGGGCCGCGCCGAAGCTTGCGCCGGCGGAAATGCCCAGCGTGAACGGACTCGCCAGCGGATTGTTCAGGATGGTCTGCATCTGGGCGCCGCCGATAGCAAGCGCCACACCGACCACGACGCCCATAAGGGCCGACGGCATGCGGATCGACCAGATAATGACCCGCATCTGCGCATCCGCCTCTGCTGGCAGGACGAGCGTGCGCACAACCTCTCCAAGCCCGTAGCTGGCCGGTCCAGTCGAAAGGTCGCCGACCAATGCGATGCAAACCCCGACCACCAGCACAACGAGAACGATCCACCGCCTGACGCTGAGCGTCTGATAGGCGTCGCGTCCGGCCAAGGTCGGCGCTTCGGTATGGAGATCTGTCATCGCTGGCCGTCGGAAAGGCTGATGCTATAGCCGGGCCGGTAATCTATGGGCAGGAAGCGACGATGGTATTCGGCAAAGGTTGCATTGGGATCCAGATCGGCAAACAGGTCGGGATGGAACCACTTCGCCAGTTGTTGGACGGCAACAAATTCGTATGGGCTATTGTAGAACTGGTGCCAAATGCCGTGAAAATTCCGCGTCTTCTTTGCCGAGATACCGGTATAGGCGTCGCGGATAACGAACCATTCGAGCTTCTTGCGCGTCACCCGGGAATCCGCCCCTGGTCCGAGCGGAATCCAGTGGCCGCCGGGCACATAGGCTTGCCAGTCGGCGCTGGTAACCACCACATGCTCGGGATCGGCGACGATGACCTGTTCGGGGCTTATCTGCCCGAAGGTCGAAGGAATGATACCGCTGCCGATATTACGGCCGCCAGCGAGTTCGACATATTTGCCGAAATTCTCTGCGCCGAAAGACAGGCAGCAATCCTGCGAGTAGCCCCCGATCCGCTCGACGAATACGTTGGGACGTCTCGGTTGTTTGGCGGCAAGGACGTCCGTAACCGCGGCCATGGCCTGGCGGCGGAACGCGATGATCTCCTCCGCACGCGCCTCACGCCCCATGATCCTGCCCAGGAGCCGAATGGTCGGCTCGGTGTTTTCCAGGGGACGGTGGCGAAAATCGATATAAAGAACCGGTATGTTCAGTGCCGCGAGCTTCTCGATGTAGTTGGCGTCCTTGTTGGCCTGCATGGCTTCAAGATTGAGCAGCACCACATCAGGCTTCTGGATGATCGCCGATTCGATGTCGATCAGGCTGTCCTCCTGGCCTTTAAAGGAAGGGAGCTTGGCCAACCCGGGAAACACTTCGAGATACTGCGCGTAAGTGGCCGGGTCGGCCGCGATCAGATCGGTGCGCCAGGCAACCACATGGGCCAGTGGATCTTCGGGTTCCAGCGATGCGATGAGATAGAGCTGCCGGCCTTCACCCAGAAGCATGCGCTTGACGGGCGCGTTTAGCGTCACCTGGCGGCCCGCGATATCAGTGAGCGTAAGCGGCGCTTGTGTCTGTGTCGGTCTGGGTTCGCCGGCAAATGCTGCTGTTGGAAGCAAAGCGATCAGGACAAGAGCCGCCACCGCGGCATGCAGCAGCGATCGGTGTTCCGTCATGGTCGGCTTCCTTTGAGTGGGATGGGGCGTTTGAGCCATATGCCGAGAGCCGTCAAAAATGACAAGGTGTAAAGCGTGGCGACGAGCGGGAACGCGGCTTCGAGACCAAAGAGCTGGGTGACTCCGACGCCGGCAATAATTCCGCTCGCGGAGGCGCCCTGCTGGCAAGCTTGCGCAAGGCCCAGAACCGAACCTTGCCGATCATTAGCCACGGCTACAGAAATGAGCGCGAGAAGGACCGGCGTCGTTCCCCCAAGAAGCATACCCCAGATAAAATACAGGAACGCGAAGACGGCAACGGAGCCCGTGCTGCCCGCCAGATGCGTAACCAAAACGCACGCTGCCGAAATCAGCACGCTCCCGCCCAGCACATAGGATGGCGTTCGATTCTCGAAGAACCGCGCCCATAGCGGCGCGGCCACAACAAAGCCGCACGCCAGCAGTCCGTAAGTGAGGCCGGTGACCCAGTGTCGGGCGCCAAACACCTGGGTCATGTACAGTGAGAAAGGAACCTGCAGGACCATGCGGCTGGCAAGCAGCATCCCCATCAAGACAAGAAGAGCTGCGATCGGAGCACCTGTCGACGCCGCAGGCTTTGCTGTACCCGTCTTTCCGGGATTGGCGGCAACAGCTCCTGGCGTCGGAACAGGCAGGCTCAACCAGGCAACGGCGGCGCATAGCGCACAAATCGCCCCCGCTGTGAGATTTATTGCTGCAAAAGGAAAGGAATCGAGAATGAGCCCGCCCAGGAAAGCGCCGCCCAGCGAGCCCACATTGGTGGCAACTTGAAGCCAGGCGAAGAGGCTTGCGCGATCCTTCCCGCCGGTAATCTGCACGCCATAGGCCTGCGCCGGGGCGATATAGCCGGCGCAGGCGCCCTGCAAGAAACGCAGCGCCACGATCGTCCAGACATCCTGTGCAACAGCAACAAGCAGTTGCGTGACCGCCAGACCGCCGAGCGCCCGAACCATCATCAGCCGATTGCCGTAGCGATCGCCCATTCGCCCCCAAAAGGCGCTGGTCAAGGACATGCCAATCATCGGGCCAACGTAGACGCCAACGCCTGCGAGTCCAAAGACGCCGTCGGAAGGGCTCAACACCTTGATTTGGATTGGCCAGAATGGACCACTCATTTCCATGGCGCCCATGGAAATGAATTGCAGCCCGAACAACAAAATAAAAACAGGTCCGAAGCCGCGAAGCGCGGCAGAAGCATTTGTCATTCCGCTTCCGCCAGTGGATTTGGAAGTTCGTGCTCAACCCGATAGTCGTGATAACGCTCCAGATGCATCCGCAGCACCGAGCGGCTCGGCCAGGGTTTCTCAAGAAAGGCCTTGCGTTCTTCCAGCCAGAACGCGTCTGACAACATGCGCGGCCTGAGCGCGTCGAAAGCTGCCTCGGCCTCTTCGCGCAGGATGCGCCAAAGCCTTGTGCCCGACATTGTATATTGTTCGTCGAGGCACAGCGCGACCTCGTGAAGGTGGCAGACGAAGCAGGCATCGATGACGAATGAGCGCACGAGGCTGATATCGTCGTCAAATGTGGTGGGTAAGATCCCCGTCCGAGTGAAGGGCTTGAGGTGATGCCCTCGTTCCTTAAACAGGGGTGCAAAACTGCGGCCGTCGCCGAAATCACGGATCAGCAGTTTTCGCGGGCGGCCGGTTTCATCGAACAGGATCGTGCTGTTTTGCTGATGCGCCTCAAAGGCGATTCCGTAAAGCAGATACATGGCGAGCGTTGGGCCGATGACGGTCCCCACATAGGCACGGAAGAACTCAGATACGGCTGCTTCGCTTTCATCGCCGCTTCTCGCAATCAATTCGCAAATGAGCGGGCGGTCGTCGACCGGGCTTGCCGTCAAGAGTGCCGCGACGGTGACCGGCAACAGTCCATCATTTCGCGCCAGTGCGTCGGAGTTGCGGTAGACAACCGAAAGAAAGCGGCCCGGATGCTCGTCGCCCGTTACGGGGTGGTGCAGGATTGCGCCCAACTCTTCGGTGAAGATCTCCAACCTGTTATGAAGATCCTTCTCTTTTGACAAAATATCGGAAATCAGGGTGCTGAGACGCGGCCCCATGTGAATGGACTTGGCCTGCAAAGTGCGCTGTTCGCTGGTCATCCAAATCGCTACCGGCAGTTTGATAAAGGGCCGCGGATCCTGTGTGTCCGGCAGCATTGTGCGGAACGACATTGACGGCAGTGTCACGACCTCCGGGCCATCCGGGTCAAAAACTCCGGAAGCTATCTCGGACGCGAATTCACGGCGCAGGAAGTTGTCAAGGTGCCAGATATGGACGGGTAGAGGCAGCCAGTCCTCGGGAGACTTCCCACGTTTATTCAATCCTTCGGTCCAGTCGCGCCAGAGCTCAGGGAAGTTCTGTGCGAACCATTCCGAATAGCTGCCGACGTGCGGCATCTTCTCCACATAGGACCACTCTTTGCGCAGCGCTGCTATCCCGACGCGCACGCGGGCACCGAACTCCGGCGATAAAGCAGTGACGTCCTCGGGCGACAGGTCGGATTTAGCCTTCCATGTCGGATAGAAGGGGTGACCTTCCAGCGCGCCCCACTGATCAAGAGTCATGGCCGCCAGATGCGGCGGCAGGCTCTTTTCCAGATATGCGAGGAATCCCTTTGCGCCTGCTTCGGCTACCTTCCCACGCAGCTCGGCGCTCCAGTGCTCCCGGTGACGGCGTGCCAGGACGTCGTTGCGCATGCTGTCCTCGACGTCGCGTATTAGAAGCTGGACGCCGTCCGATGCAGGCGAGACCGCCAAGGCGGGCGCGACCTGCCTGATGAAGTCTGAGGGATGATCGATCCGGCGCCGAGCGCCGGTCTCGTCCAGTACTTCGATAGAACCACGATTTTGCAATGTTCCGGCAGGCGCACGGCGCAGGTCGGTGAAATGCAGGACCCTGCGTGACTGCCAAAGGGGGAGCCACGCCTGGTTGCCGTCACGCGTCCACAATAACGCATCCGGTTCAAGGAGACATTCGGCGAACAGGCAGCGGACCAACCGGTTGAGCGCATTGCGCGATGCGCCCGACCAAAGCTGCGCGGCATGCGCCTGAGCTTCGGCATCTGCGGAGGAAGACATCGTCTCGTCCATTACGCTTCCTCCGGCCAGTTGGCGGGCAAACAGGCCGGCGCGCCTTCGGTGAACCCGCCGTGGTATTTGAGAGCCCAGTTGTAGGTTTTCGTGATAGCGGGAGTTGCCACTTCGAGCCGTGCGGCCAATTCCACGAGCAGCGCCTGCCCGAAGGCTATGTCTTCGTGGAAAGCGCGGCTTGCACGATCGATGACAAGGCCGGGCCCGTCCGGATTGGGGACAAGTGGGGCGCGAATGCCCGCGTAAGCGCGGTTGGTTCGCAACAGCGTGTACATGGTCCGGTTGTCCTCGATCTGGCTGCCATAAGCCTCGATCAATTCCTGTCGGAGCGGCTTCACCGAACTCAGATCAATGCCCAGGCGTGACTCGACCGCATGGCGGATTGCCTGGTTTTCCGCATCGCAGGCCTCCAGCAATTCGGCACCCGCGCGCGGGCAATCGCTCCACCAGCAAAGGGGGCCGTCAAAGGGCTTGTTTTCCCAGGGTGCGCCAGGGCCGATCAAGGCGTAGAGCACGGCGGGATGCATCACTGCGTTGCCCGGAGTCAGCGTGATTTCCAGATAATCCTGCAGCAGGGTGACGGGAGCTTCATAAAGGCGACTCAGCATCGCATGGAGCTCGGTGCGGCTCGCTGCGGTCTCGCGGCGATGAAGCGCCGCGAAGAGCTGAGCCTTGGCGCCCCCCATGCGCACCCGCTCGCCCGGGACTAGGTCAAAGGCCGTATGGGGCACGTCCTTCATGCCCCAGATCACCACATTGTCTGTGCCCGAAAGGGCTTTGGCTGCGAGCCAGTTGAAGCCGCAAAAGCCAGGAATCGCGCCGACATAGATGCGCCTGTCCCGGGGCAGATGCCGTGCGAAGTCGTGTAGAAGCGCGGGCCGCGCGTGGGCCGGCTGCGTCACGATCACCATGTCCGTGTTTGTGAGTGCCTCGCTCGGATCGGTACCGACATAGTCGGGCCGCCCGCTCAAGACGTGGCCGTCCGGCGTTTGGGCCCGCCAAACACCGTCTCCGCTCGTCCACCGATCGGCGACGGCGGCCGCTCCCATCAGCACGGAAACAGAGATACCTGGACGCTGCTTGAAGAGCACGGCATTCAAATGCCCAGTGCGTCCTGCCCCGCAGATCGTCACCTTCATGCTGCGCGCGCCCTTCCGGGTAGCCAGGCGTCGAGCTGTTCGGCGATTGTCGGATCCAGCAAATCGCGCTTGGCCATCCATTCATCGTCGAAGATCGAACCGAGATATTTCTCGCCACCGTCGGCAACGGGCGTGACCACCGTGCCGGACAGCTTGCCGGCCGCAATGAATTCCAGCGCCTTGTAGATGGTGCCCCCGGTCGAGCCCCCTACCAGAATCCCGTGGCGCCTCGCGACAAAACGTGCGGTTTCGAAGGCCTGGGTATCGGTGACCTGTACCCCTTCATCGATGCATCCATAGTCGAGCACCTTGCCGATTTCATCGCCGGCGGGCGTTCCCGTGCCCGACTGGTAGTAGGGATGGCCGGGTTTGCCGAAGACGATCGAGCCTGCCGGTTCCACGGCGATCGTCCGGACAGCAGGATTAACCCGCTTCAGACGCTGGGCGATACCGGTCATTGACCCGCCAGTGCCGACACAACCGACATAGGCGTCGACGCCGTCTGGAAGCTGTGCCAGGAGCTCCTCGACGAAACCGGCATAGCCTTCCGGGTTTGCCGGATTGTCTGACTGGTTCATGAACAGCGCATCAGGAAGCTGGGCACCGAGTTGGGCGGCCAGCCGTTGGCGCTCCACCACCGCCACCTCATCCTCCCGATAATCGCCTTCGACATAACGAATTTCCGCGCCCAGCGCGCGCATCATGCGGATCTTGTCCGGCGCGGCGTGATGATCGACAACGGCAATGAAGCGTAGGCCCAATTCCAATGCGACCAGCGCCAGTCCGATCCCCGTGTTTCCGGACGACGATTCGACGATCGTGCCGCCCGGCGGGAGCCGCCCATCCTCAAGCGCAGCAAGCACCATGCTGCGCGCCATGCGGTCCTTCATGGAGCCACCCGGATTGTTCTTTTCAAGCTTCAACACCAGCGTGGCATCGCTGTTGGGTACGGCAATCGGCATCACCGGCGTTTGGCCAATCAACTGGCTTACGGTCGTGCAGAGCATTGTGCCTCTCCTATGTGTCTGGAACGAGCGTTGGCTGCCCTTTTGCATCCTGAACCACGCAAAGGCGGCTCGGCATCGGGTGGCGATGGAATTCGTTTTCAAGGAGGTCCATCTGGTAACCGCCGGTGTTGGCGTAAACCAGAAGGTCTCCCGCTCGCGGAGCGATCGGAAAGGTGAGCCATCGATTGCAAAGGACGTCCTCGTCCAGGCAGCTATGGCCCGCCAGATAAGCTCGGATCGGTTTTGCGGCGACCGGCGGCGATATGGCCGGAACCAGGATGGGATCGACCAGGAATTCGGAGCCAAACCAGGTTTCGCAAGCGCTGAAGCTGCTGCCTTCGACGAAGACGACATGGGCATCAGGGCCAACCGCTTTCACGCGCAAGACCCGGAAGACGGAAATCGCGGCCTGATCGGCCAGCGCTCGCCCGGGCTCCATCCCCAGCACCAGCCCTTCATGGACAAGATAGCTCGCGAAGCTGCGGCCATCGGCCATCGGCGCGCGCAGCAGGCAGCGCAGCCACTCGGCCGCGCAAAGCCCTCCGCCGTAGGGATAGAAGGAGGCCGGCACCTTGCCGGTGCGGTAATCCTCGGGCATCTGTGCCCCGAGATGCGCCTGGTAGGCGTGTTGATCGACATATTGGATCGGCAGCCCGCCCCCAATGTCGATCAGGCGTGGCGCAAAACCTTGTGCGCGGGATTCGCTGATCAAGCTAGCGGCTTCTCTAATCGCTTGCGCACGAGATTCCCAACAATAACCACTCAGGTGGAAGTGCAGCCCGTCAAAGCGCAACCTGCTTTCGCCAGCAATACGCGACAGACACTGCCGGATAGCCGCCGCCGGCATGCCGAAGCGACTCCGCGCCCGGTTGGTGGGACGCAAACGCAGCAGCACCGCCTGAACCGGGCCGCGACTTGCTGGAAGGCAGCGGATCAGATCCTCGAGCTCTTCCGGTGAATCCACCGATATTAGAGCGTTGCAGTTGATGAGTTCGTTGTGGAACGCCGCCGTCTTCGCCGGCCCTGTCGCCACAAGTTGTGTGCCGTCGGCACCGAGCCGCCTGGCATCTCGCAACTCATAAAGGCTTGATACGTCAATGCCGGCCCTTGCGCGCAGAGCTGCCGCCAACAGCCCGGGCGATTTGTTGACTTTCGCTCCGTAATAGAGGGCGTGCGCGACACCGCTCTCTCGCAAGACGCCTGTGAGTACCGCGAGATTCCTCTGCAGCTCATCGGGCCAGATCAGATTGACCGGAGACCCATGTCGGGCGACCCACTCGATCAGCAGCGGGCCGTTGCCAGCCAAGAGCTCCGCTGTGCTTGGCCGCAGAATCGGCAAGAGGCCCGCGCCAGGCTTGTGGCAATGCAAGGTCACGACCTCGCCCTTTCGGCATTGGCTACGGCGCGTTCTGTCGGAGCAACGTAGCGCAAGTCTCCAATGGCAGATTGCAATTGGGCAGGCCTTGATCAAAAATATGTCGCGTCGTCTTGCAGGGAAATTTTCGGCCACTGCGCGCCATCGCGAGGATGCACGCAGGCGTGATCGTCAGGCCCGGACGCCAGCTCTCCACCCGCACTGCGTCGTAATCCAAGAGGATCACCGGCACCAGCGGCAGTCGCAGGCGTTCCGCGACTGCTAGCCGGTGATGACCGTCCATCACGAAGAGAGCGTCCTTCTCCACCGTGATCGGAACAGTCCAGCAATCCGTGCGGAGGATTTGCGCCTGCAGCTCCGCTACCCTGTCGGGATCGACCTCTTCGGTCGGGATCAAGCATGTTGGCGAAAGGAGGCAAACTTGCATATCGGCCAGCCTGATTTTTATGAGCAGGAATTGTTCATGCAGCACCTTCAGGGTGGCACTGCTTCATTGGTGCCGATGCACGGCGACAAGGAGAACAGAGGGTTGCAAGCACGCCAGCTGTTCACGAACGAGTTGCTCGATCAGCGTGTCCAGCAGCGGCGGTGGCGCGCGAACCAATGCGCTGACATCTCCTACCATGACCGAGCCTTCACAAGCATTCATGAAGCGTCTCACCAAATTGTAAGAGTAGCGATTACATGTCCACGGTCATCGACAGCAAATACGTGCGCGGTGCTCCCAGGAAGAACGTTCCGAATGAGGCCACGCTGGACCAGTAGCTCTCACCGGTCACATTCTGGATATTGGCGCGGAAAATCGTCTTCCTGCCGTTGATCGCCGTCGTGTAGCGGGCGCCGAGATCGAGTCGCGTCCAATCCGGGATCGGCTGTCTGTTCGCTGTATCGACGAACTGCCTGCCCGTGTAGATGACTGCGCCATTCAACGTGAGCCCGCTCATCCACGGCAGATCCCACTCGGCTCCAATATTGGCCTGTACGTTCGGAACGCCGATCGGCGTGTTGCCGATGTTTGCCGCGACGGCGGTCTTCGTCAGGGTGCCATCCAGCAGCGAAACGCCTCCGAGGACACGAACATCGGGCATGAGTTCGCCGTAGACGTTGAACTCGAGCCCACGCACCTGCGTTTCGGCGGTCGCCGCAAAGCGCCCGGCGGACCGCTCGCCGCTCGCCTTCGATATCTCGAACGCGCTGAAAGTGGTTGCGACCCTGCCGAAGTCCACCTTGATGCCGGCCTCGTACTGCTTGGCGATGTAGGGCGGGAGCACTTCACCTTCATTGGAAGTACCCTGTGGCGCTACGTCACCCCGGCTCAGACCTTCGATGTAGTTCGCGTACAGAGAGACGTTGTCCAAGGGCCGGACGACGAGGCCGACCACAGGCGTGGTCGCGCTCTTGTCGTAGGATGTCGTCAGTGTTCCGACATTGGAGAGATAATTGTTCGCCTCGACGCCCTGACGCCGGACACCCAAAGTCAACAGGACACGCTCATCGAGCACGCACAAGGTGTCGGCAATCGAGAGCCCCGTGAGTTCACTGTCCGAGAGCCGAGGACGCCCGCTGATCTCGTTTGCGAACTGAGCTGGCGCCACGGTCGGATTGTAGATGTTCGACCCGACCAGACTGCCATTGGTGAGCCGCCGGTACAGCGCGTCGTGATAGACCGAGGCCTGGAAGGCGACGGCATGGTGGACAAAGCCGGTATCGAAGCGGGCGCGGACGCCGCCATCATACGTGTATCGGTCAACGCTCAGGCCAAAGAATTGGGGCGTTGAGGTCGTGTCGCCGCTCGTGTTGATGATCGTCGGAAGACCGAAGAATCGCTCGACATTGGTCCGCGATCCGCCGACGTCGGCGAACAGCGTAACCTGATCGCTTACATCGTATTCGGTGCGCCACAAGGCCGATTGATCGTTGATGCGCGACCATTCCCAGGGCTGCGTCACGTTCAGCCGACCGTCCGGCGCCTTCGGCACTTGCAGGCCGGGTGCCATGAGGAAGGGACGTGACGGAGCATTGAACCGATCGGTCTGGGCGATGAGGTAGAGCCAAGACCTGAACCGTTCGCCCTGATAGTCGAGGGCCAGCGACCCGACACCTGTCGTTTCGGACTGGCGCTCAATGGGCGTGTCGCCGCCGCGCAGGCTGCCGCTGGTGCGCACGCCCCATTCCTTGCTGTCGCCGTAGCGCCTCGCAATATCCCAGTGACCGCCGAACCGTGCGGCCGAGCCGTAACCCGCGGTGAAGCGGGTCAAGTCCTCTCCCGCACGCTTAGGCACAACATTGATGACGCCGCCGACGCCGCCATTGGGTGCGATGCCCGAGAGCGCGGCTGAGGGGCCCTTGAGCACTTCGATGCGCTCAACGTAATCCGTGAAGATGCGGTAGTTCGGCGCGATCCCGTAAAGGCCCTCGAAGACGAACTCACCGTTGTTGCCTTCGTTGACGGGGAAGCCGCGAATGTTGAACGAATCGACCACACCGCCCGTCGGGTGGGAACTGCGCACCGAAGGATCCAGGATCAAGGCATCGGCAGCCGTCGCGGCCTGCTGATCCCGGATGAACTTGTCCGTATAGCTCGTCACGTTGAACGGTGACTTCATTGTGTCGGTGTTTCCGAGCAGTCCCAGCCGCCCGCCTTGAGCGACTTGGCCGCCTGCAAAGGCGGGCACGACACCCGACTTCGACGGCTGCGATTGCACCGCGACGGTTTCGGTTTGCGGCGCGCCAGGCGCCGTGGTGCGCCGTGAAGTTGATCGGACCCGGGCGGCATTTCGTTTGGTCGGTGCGCGGCGGGCCGACTGTTGAGTCGGAGCATCGACGGTTACGGGTGGAAGGGAGTTGCCGCCTTGCGGCGTTTGGGATTGAGCGGGCGATTCGAACCACGCCAGCAACGCCACTCCACCCAGCAGTGTCGCACCGAAGCGACCTACCGTCCCAATCCCACCTGCACGTCCCATTCCAGAAAGTCCCTCATCAACAGCACGGCGCCCAACGTGAAATGGTGCTACGCTCGGCCTGCAACGACCGTGGATCGAAGATCCGCTCTCCGCGTCCGAGCTCGGCCAACACTTATGTGAATCAGCGCCCCCGCAGACTCGCACTCCGCGTTGGTTGCCTGTGCCTTGTCGGCAAACTCCGATCGCTAGCGATCTGCACCGCCTCTTTAGAGAGACGCTATGGTGACCGCAACGCAAATGCGTGCGCTGCGACTTAGAATGTCTCAATCATCGACGAGTCGAGTCAGCTGACACCGTGTTTGGAAAGTTTCTAAAGGTGCTTTGGAAGATTCCAAATCAGTGCAGTTGAAATTTGGCAGGAAAAATAGACGAGAGCGCTCTCGCCAGAGGCCATGCGTTTTCCTGGACGCGGCAACGCAATAGGCCTCGCTTTTTCAGGAACGCTCCCAGACCTCGTCATGGACTGACTTTGCACGTCACCATTTCGTTCCTGTACGTCGCTCTCATTGCGACGACATCTGCAGCAGCGCAAGATGCGCAAATCAAAGGGAACGTGATGAGCTCTCGCGGTGGTTCGATGGGCCGACTTGGTAGTGAAGGCCATCATGGTCGGCCTCTGCTTCGCTTCGCTGCTGACTTGGACGATCTCTATCGCCGAGTGTCTGGAGATGATCCAGCAGCGCACGCGCCCGCACGGCTCCGACCGTATGACGAACTTCTGTTCCGCTGGCGGCGACGCGGTGAATGGCGGCGCAGTCATTCGGAACGGAAAATTAATGCTCTTTCCGATAACGGTGTCGTTGAACCTGCAGTTTGTTTCCCATTTGCCGGAAGGACGCGATAGCGAACTCAAGGACCGACCAAGGCGTGAAGCCCGGAGATCGAGAAGGAGCGGCTCGCCCCATGACATCAGCATTCTTCAGAGACACGCGGAACAACCATCCTACTCTGCCGGCGACATCATCGCCTGGTCCGCTCACAGTCGACAGACGAAATCGGCCTCTGGGTCGCGGCCGCACTGCTTTCGTTAATTAGATCGCGTCGAGTCCAGGGGCGCTCAAATCTGCCATAAATAGATTTTTCTGGATCTCCCGGTGCACACATCGTGCACACGCCGCCTTCTAACAGATTGAAAAATTGAACTCTCGTTCCAATCCATCATTGGGCCGCAACGCGCGATAATCCGAGAATTCCTCGGGAGCGACGATGGAAATGGCATTGATTACCAAAATATGATCACATCGCTCTAACTGCGCCAAGCCATACGAAATGAATCCCACTTTGCTGACCTGGGGTTATGAGGTCGCAACTTTCTACTGCTTGCAATTGATCGACGAGCAAAAAGGCGTTTGAGTTGATTCATAAAAATAGACAATCGCAAAGCCGCACCGATTTTCAGCCGGGAATCGCTGGGCAATGCGATAGGGGCCCCTGAGCAAACACGGCGCCTCGCGCAAACGCATTCGCGGAACGTTACGCACAGGCCGCTTGCTCGCTTGAATCATTTGTGAGATGACCCTTGCGCAAACCAGCGCTAACATCCGAGAATGTAGGACCCGATACACCGCTGAGGCTGTCCGTGGCAGCTGCAATCGCCTTTCCGGATCAGAGCATTTCGGAAAGCAGCCTGAGACGAGAAGCCAAGCGGGGGCGGCTTACAGTCGAGATTATTGCAGGCAAAGCGTTTACGACTCTCAATGAAATTGAAAGGATGCGTGGCCGATGCCGCGTAGAAGTAAGGGTGCCCGACTCCACCTCAGACCAGCCCGCTACAGGGCCGGAAAGCTCACCCATCAAGCCACTTGGGTCATCCGGGACGGCACGGGATATTTCGCCACTGGATGCGCTGAACGCGAAGTTGCAGGAGCTGAGCAAGTCCTCAAGGACTATATTGCAAAAAAATACGCGCCGACGCGCAAGGAAAAAGACCTAGAGAAAATTCCCGTCGCCGATGTGCTTTCGATTTTCATTGACGACCGCCCCGACCTTTACGTCGAGAACTCCGACGCTCAGAAGTATCTCAATCGGATCGGGCGCCTCAAAGAGTTTTGGGGAAAGCTCATGTTGTCGGAGGTGACCCGGACCAAGTGCCGTGAGTACCAACAACACCGCGGCAATAAGGGCGGTGCACGCCGAGATCTTGAGGATCTCAGGGCTGCCATCGCCAACCATGCGGCGGAAGGGCTGCACCGTGGCATCGTGAAGGTCACGCTTCCCAAGAAGGGCCCTGCCCGCGATCGATGGCTGACTCGCGATGAAGCCGCCCACCTAATGTGGACGTGTTGGCGCGCCCGCGAGATACAGACTATGCATCGCGGCCCCAATAAAGGGCAGCAGATCGAAACGAGCAAGCGGCCCCTCCGCCATCTCGCCCGGTTCATCCTTATCGGGGTCTATAGCGGGACGCGCGCGGGCGCCATTGCGTCAGCATCGCCGACCGCGGCTATCGGGCGGTCCTTTGTTGACCTTGAACGTGGCGTCTACTACCGACGCGCCCAGGGAAAGCGGGAGACTAACAAACGGCAGCCGCCGATGCCGATCCCACCGCGCCTCCTGGCACACCTGCGACGTTGGAAGGAGCGCAAGATTATTGCGCGGCACTTTGTCGAGTTCAACGGCGAAGGTGTATCTTCCGTGAAGACCGCGTTCAAACATGCGGTGGCGCTGGCCAAGCTCGGGCCTGGCGTTTCGCCGCATACACTACGGCACACCGCCGCAACGTGGCTGATGCAGAACGGTACCGACCCATGGCAAGCCGCCGGCTACCTCGGCATGAGCGTCGAAACGTTGTTGCGTGTGTACGGGCATCACCACCCAGACCACCTGAAGGATGCCGTTGCCAAGATGACGGCCAAGCCTACCGCCTCAGCTTCGCCTCAGAAACGAACTGAAAAGAAGAAAACGAACGTCGTCAAAATTCAATGAAAATGGGCACTTCTAGTGGCAATACAGCGAGTTTCCACCGCTCATAACGGTCTGGTTGCAGGTTCGAGTCCTGCCGGGCCCACCAGCCTTCGCTCGCGAAGCGAGTGAAGGCTGCCGCGCCGTAGCCCACTTGGGCGAAGGCGGGCGCGGCCCGCGAGCTACGGCTCGGCAAGCCATTCCACGATCAACACCGGGAAAGGCAGCCGCGAGACCGGTCTCGCTCCCAACCAAAATATCGAAAACAACCCCATGCAAAGTAGCAGGGCAGTCGCCGGCAAGCATGCTTCGCGCGATGCCGATTTGACACGTCGGGCAAATCAGCGGCACAAATCCACCATTGCGCCGTGACTAGGTCCTGGCCCGACCGCCCGGTCTCGCTGACTACGGTCTCACCTTCGCAATCGTAGATTCGGCGGCGCTATCGGACGAAGCGGCTGAACATGCGCTGCGCCTCCTTCATCGAACGGCCTGCTGACCGGTTTGTAAGCATCCGACATGCGGCAGAAGCCATCCTGCCGGTCTATGGAACGCCGCAACGCGCAGGCTTCTTGAGGTCTATTTTGTCACTATTCGCCGTGTCGGCGCTACAGTGCTCGCGGGCGCCATTGGCGAAATCGAAAACGTCAGCCAGGTATTCCAGCCCGCCGGGCGGTTCTCCGCGGCGAACTCGCCGTAGGCTTTCAGGTTGAGGTATCCCTGCATGTCGCCGACCGGAAACAAATACCCGAGCTGCGGACCGATTCCGAATACCCGTGAGCGGAAGCCGCCGAGGATCGGGTGGGCCCCGGAGTCGTCGGTGAGCTGCTGATAGCCATACCCGACAAAGCCGACGAAGACCTGCTTTGACAGGAATTGCGACATGCCCCAGTCGAAATGGAAATCGATGCCATTCTGATATTGCGTGTCGTTGTTCTTGAAATTGTAGGTGAGGCCCGCAACGGCGGAAAATTCCAGCCCGGTCTGCGGATTGAAGTAGGTGTAGCCGCCGCCGCCGTCGATGGCTGCATGGCCGATACCGAGGTTGGCAAGGCGGGTTGGCGAATAGGCGCCGACGGGAATGTCCCCGGTCACATAGGTCATGAAATTGTGGACGCCGGCGTTCCACTTCAGTGTCGCCTGCGGATAGAGGTCGCCGACCGATGTGATGGAGTCGGCGATGGTGCCGGTGCGCGTTATCACGAGCGGCCCGAGAGCCGCGGTCAGCGTCCCGCTCAGGTCCGCGCTCGACCGCCCGAACAGGCCGGTTACGCCAATGGCCAATTGTCCGCCCAGCACCGGCGTTGCGAATGTGTAGGTGGGGTTGAGCAGCACGAGATCGCCCTGCGCATTGAGATGCAGATTCAGGCTGGTGTTGACTGTCGCGGGAAATCTGCCGATCTGGATTTCCCTCGACGCGGCTGTGGCGCCGGATGCAGATACCGAAGTGTGATAATACACCGCCGCCATTGACCAGCCCGGCACCCCGGGGACCGCCGCGAGGCTGCCGAACCGGCCGGGGAGCCAGTACGAAACCCCGCCCTCATCCGCATATGCCGCTTCGGGCACGCAGCCGAGCAGCGCCATGGTCGCGCTGAGACTTGAGCGGATCAGCCAACGCCGAGATTTTCGTTTCGATGTGTCGCGTGTCATTTTCTGCCCCCAAACTGGTCGTGTCTGCAGCCAAAATGGCCGTCGCTCACTGTCGTTGTCAAAGGTAAGCGGCATACGAACTGACCCAGACCAGGATCGACATGATCAAGCCGATGACGCCAGCGTTCTCCGCAAACACCGTGGCTGTGCCGGGCATGCCGAGCCTGAGCTGGCTGCGATCGATGTCCTTCGGTATGGAGATGACAGCCGGATAGGTCTTTACGCCGCCGATCGAGCCGACCCGCGCCAGCGTCCCGGAAACGGCAATCTCGCCCTGTCCCACGCCCTGCGGGATTCCCGTGATCGTCGCATCGTGGATGCGGCCGGGGTCATTGTCGAACACCAGCTTGACCGCCGCTCCGGGCTTGATGGTCCGGAATCCGTTCGGCGAGAACATGCCGACGATGGTGATCTGGTCCGCGATGATGAACGACATCACCGCTTTATGCTGCGTGGCGCGGTCGCCGGCGGACAGGGCCATGACCGTGACGTAGCCGTCGCCTGGCGCGCGGATCACCGTCTGCTCCAGCTCCCATTTGGCCTGGTCGAGCTGGGCCTGGATTTGCGCTACGGTCGTGTTGACGCCGCCGATCTCCGAATCCATCGCCAGTTTGGCGCTCTGCTGCGCCGCCTTGGCCGCCAGCAACTGAGCGCTGACGGTCTCGTACTGAACCTGGGTGTCCTGTTCGTGGAACAGACTCTGCACCGCCTGGCTGGCCAGCTTCTGAATATCGGCGAGGCGCTGGGCGTTATAGGCGAGTTGCTTGGTGAGCCCCTCGACAGTCGCGCTCGCCTGCTCGTAGTTCGCCTTGAGCTGTAAGGCCTGCTGTCTGGCCCCGGCCAGCGATGCCTCGAGCTGGTCGACTTTATACTGGAATGGCGCCGGATCGATCTTGAAGAGGATGGTCCCGGTCTTCACAGGCACGTTGGTCTGAACCGGAATTTCGGTGACCTGACCGGAGACGTTGGGCGCGACCTCGACCACCCGCGAGATCACGACAAAACTGCCCGACGGCGTGAGATAATTGAACATCGCCATGAACACCGCCAGGATCAACGCGCCCATGAGCACGGCCAAGGTGCCGGATGCCCACCCCCATCTCACCAGCTTGAGCTTCGAGAAGGCGAGCCACACCAGCACCAGGTAAAGCGTCAGGATGATCAGCATGAGCAGCCCCCGTGCCGGTGTTTGCCATAACGCTCGTTGCAGCCATTCCTCGCCTCCGCTTCAAGTATGGTCCCCGGCCAGCATGCGGCGGGACTACGGTGACGATCTGAATGCGTCGGCTCACCCATGGTGATCGTATTCACTGAGGGCAATGCTAACCTCCCGGGCAAAATCGACCAGCGACGTCGTGAAGGCGCCGAGGGCAACAATGAACAGGATGGCAACCCCGTGCTCATGCTGAAGTCTGAAAAACGCAGTCACAAATGCGACGATGATGAGGATGCTGATCGCGATACTCCCGGCGACCGCCCAGAAGATTGCCCGGTTCAGCATGGCTGCACGTCGTGTGAGACGAGGAAGGTCGGCCTTGAGCCGGCTCCTCGCCGTATCCTGGTCGGGGATCGCGTTCAGGAAAATCAATCGATCGATGATTCTGTTCAGCCGGGAAATCAGCACGGCGATGAAAGCGGCAAGCGCGCCGAGCAGAAACGCAGGCGCCGCCGCCTGCGAAATGACCTGCGAGAGCTGGCTGATGGTCGGGGTATCTGTCAACATCGGTTACGCCAACTGCGAAACTCAATTACTGCTTCATCTTGATGCCCTTCTCGGCCCTGTACTCCTTAAAGACCACGTCGATGGCTTCAATGACTTTCTTGCCGGGATTTGCCTTGCAGTGGACGATGACCTCGTGCTCGAGAGATTTCGCCCGACTGACCTGCATCATGTGCTTCTTGGCGAGGCCGTTGTACCAGCCGCTGTACCAGGCGGTGAGGTAATCAGCGTCTTCCTGAAAGGTGTTTGCGAGTTGTGCGCAAGTCAGTTTCTGAACGTCGACGTAACCGTCGGGTTCGCATAGGTCTTGAGTTCGACCTGTGCGTAAGCGGGTCCTGCAAGGACGATAACCCCGCAGCATAAGATGAAACATTTTCCGATCACTGAATTTTTCTCCCTACCGATGTTGCGTCTCAATTTCCGGAACGGTCGACTGACCGGCGCCGTCAGCACAATTTCGGAGCATCGGGGCGCGGTCACCCCGCGCTCCGGCCCTGTGCAAGGCAGGCTTACGGGCAGACCGTGACAATCCTGCCGTAGGCATCCGCCACCTGCCTGCATGCAGGTGCGACCACCACCGCTGCGCCAGCCGCAGCCGCGCCAACCGCGACGGCCCGACGCGTGGTGCGCCGCGCGACGCCGGCATAACTCATCGGCGTCAGCGGGCGCCCGATCCGGGCTTCGGCGGACGAAATCAGCGATGATTGCGGATCCAGCGGCAGTTGCCCGCTCCACAACAAGGCTGCGCCGCCAAGAACGGTGGCTATCGAGAAATGGAAGAACGTTTTTGATATCTCGGTCATTTCTTTGCTCCTGTTTTCGCAACGCCCTGCGGCACTTCATCGATGTCACCGAGATCGCCAAGCGCGATCTTCTTGGCGGATGTATCCGGCTTGAATGCAAAGGCATCCGCCGGCAGGTCTGTCTTCCATTCCTTGATGCGCAGCGTGTATTGCGGCGCCTCGCCGATGCCCTTGCTGGTAATCACGTATTTGCGCGGGATTGGCTTGGCGCCGGACTCGATCCATATCTGCCAGTCGGTTTCCAAGTTACGGAACGCCAAATGATCGCATTCGACGCCGTCGATGACGCCCTTGCCGATCACAGTGCCTTCGATAACGTCGGCCATCATCACGTCGTAGACGTTGGAAAGCAGGAGATCGGCGCCCGGAGCGACGACGCCGTGCTTGTCGCGCAATACGTCGATCAATTGATCGGCCGTCCCCGGGGCATCGATCTGGGCGTAATCCTTGCTGTCCTTGTTGCTCACGGTGAGCATCTTGCCGTCGAACACAATCTCGATGTCACGGTATCCCCCCGTGCGGGTGGCGCGAAGCTTGTCGGGACGGCTCAGTTGTACCTGGCCCGAACTCGTGAACTGGATTTTCTGCAGATTGGAGGTAATCACCTCGATATCGGAGTCGAATGTGACCGACACCGCCTTCTGGCTCGCAACGTAGTCCGACATCGCCTTGAGAAGCTTGTCGGCGTCGCCGCCTTGCGCCCGAGCCTCAGGCACGAGCGAAGCGCCCATAGTCAAGATCGTGCCGACCAAGATCGGCCATCGTGCCACTCGGCCGATCGCGTTGTCTGCTGCGTCCTGCATCTTCATTGGTTTTTCCCTTGTTTGTTCAGCGGCCACATCGCTATCAAAAATGCGTGGCCAAGATCGATCCTTACGCGACACGTTCAGTTCACGAACTCGATCTCGCCCGGCTTCCATGTCTTGTCGAACCATGGCTCCAGCGGACCGTAGAGGCGAAGGATCATGAACCAGCCCTTGCCCGGAATCGTCTGCACCCAGTTGTTCTCCATTCCCGCCGGGGCCCTGGGTCCGAAATAGACATCCACCGAGCCGTCTGTATTGACCTTGACTCCCTTGTTCTGGCTACTGACGCTCGGGGCTTGCTGGTCGGTTTGCACCATCGAGCGGGTCTGGTTGTCGTAGACGATGACCGACCAGAAATCCTTGACCGGGATATTTGGCGGCAGGCGCAGCTTGTAAGTGTTGCCGCCATCAAAGGGATTGCCCTTCGCATCCTGCACCGACCAGGGATATTGCGAGCCCCGGCCCACCATCTTTTCCTCCATCGCCGGCGTCACGGCAATGGCGAAGTAATAGTAGAAGACAGCACCGTCCAGGTTGCTGACACCGGGCGCCACCTCGAACTTGTAGCCGCCGAAAAACGGCAGGCGCCACGTACTGTCCGGATAGAAATACGCATCCTTCGCGCGAATCTTGAAGGCGATCGTCCGCGCCGTCACGGCGCCGATGTTGGCGGCGTCGGTCAAGATCTTCTTCATCCGCTCATCGGGATTGAAGGGCTGGCCCTTGACGATGCCGATCGAGGCGAACAGGCCCAAGGTGGTTGGATCGGAACCGTCCGCCGGCTCTTCCTGGATGACCTGGTTCAACAGACTCCAGAACGAGTAGTCACCCGGCGAGACGAAGTTCGAGGGAATGCCGGAAGCATTGACGAATTTCATCGGCGGCGGGTTGGCGGCCTCGGCCAAGGGATAGATCCGCAGGTTCTTCTTGACCGAATCGACCGCAGGTTGAGTGGAGCCGTCCACAACGAAGGCGCGAAATACGAGGTAGCTGCCGAAAGTGCTCGGCCGCAAAACGTGATACCCCGGTGGTATGTCGCCCTTGAATCCAGGCGGCAACAGGAGGTATTTGCCGCCCTCGCCCTTGTCGGCCCCGGTGATGCCGATGTCGGCCACCCACTTGTACCAGAAGTCGTCGATCATCCCCAGCACTTTGGGCGGAATCTCGGCCACCAGCGGTCCCTTGCTGGTGTCGACCCACATGAAGTTGTAGATCGTGTTGTCGTTGCCAGTCAGGGCGACTGTCTTCGAATCGAGCAGATTTTCCCAGATCACGTTGGCCTGGTTATCGGGTCCGAACTTGCGCAGCGAGTCGCGCATGCCTGCCTGATTGACGATCGGAATCGCCAGCAGATAAGCTTGGAGCGCGCGCGAACGGTCCAGGTTGTCGTAGATCTTGTCGACGGTATCGGCCGACGGGTAGCCGTAATTGAGATTCAGCGTCCCGATCGAGGACTCGATTTTATCCGGCACGGCGACGCCCGGCGCGATGGGTGTCGTCATCTTGTAGGTCTGTGCGGAAGCGGCGCCCAAGCCCATCAGTACCACCGCAACGGTGGCGCAAAGCAGTCGCGTCGCGCGCATCACGGCTCTCTCCTCGTCTACAGCCACTGCAAGAGTAGCGCCGGACAATCTCAGGTAGCGTTTCATTGTGCTTCATCCTTTGTTGCAGTCCGGGCTGCGCGGCGCCTGATCCGGCACCGCGCATCAGCGGGGTCAGGGACAATTATTGCGCCGCATGGATACCGGGCGGCTGCCACGCCCCTTTGCCGATCGGCAGAATTGAAGGCGCTTCTGTTTTCGGCCAGTAGAGCCGCATGACCGTATAAATCGGGCCGTTCGGCGCCGGCAGCCAGTTCGATTCCTTGTCCGCACCCGGCGACTTGTGCTGGATGTACAGCGTCAGCGACCCGTCGGCGTTCTTCTTCATGGTCGGCAGCATCGGCGAATTGATCAGATAGCGGTTGATCGGATTCTCGATCAAAAGCTGCGTCTTGCCATCGTACATCGTCACCGACCAGAAGGCGTTGACCGGCGGCAATTGATCGGCCGGGAAGGTCAGCGTGTAGTTGTGCTTGCTGCCGTCGAGCGACTTGCCGTCGTCGTCGACGCGCGTGATCGGATAGACCGCCTCGACCGAATCGTTACCGTAGATGCCCGCCTTGGCGCCCGCGGCGCGTTTCAGCCAGTCGCCATTGTAGAACGCGGCATTGCCAAAGAAGGAGTTGACCTGCCATCCGTTGAGCGATACGCCGCCCTTTGCGACGGCCTCGTCGACTTTTCGTTCGCCTTGCTTCATTCCGACGAGAATCTCCGCCTTGTGCTCAAGCGGGAGATCCTTGAAGCTGAACGTCTTTCCCGGCCCGACACCGATGCGCGCAAGCTTCGCGCGGATATCCTTCTCGCTCTCGAGCGCCGGCGCGAACTGCAGGCAGAAATCGAGATACTCGAAGAAGTTCGTTTTTGCGAGTTCCTTGTCGATCTTCGGAAAATTCACGGCCGGCGAAGCGGGCGGCGCCGGCTGCTTCAGATAGGCGGAAAGCGGCTGCGCCTTATAGCCGGCTTGCAGCTTCATCACGTTGTCGATGTCGCCCGGATCAAAAAGCTGGGTGCGGAAGAGAACGAACGAAAACTGCGTGGTCGACTGGAACACTTTCTTGACTCCGGCGGGAGTTGCTCCCTTCCACTCCGGTCCGACGACCATGTAGTCGCCAGCCTCGCTTCCAGTGGCGCGGCTGCCGATATAACCGTAGTTGAATGTGTTGCCGTCGATAAGCTGGACAGCGTAGTAGCGCTTTGAGTCCACCGCCGGGACCGAAACCACTATCGGCTCCGCCCTCAGGTCCACCCACAAAATCGAATAGGGCGTGTCGCTGTTCGGCGTAATGACGGCGGTATCTTTATAAGTAGCGACGTGGGATAAGTTGTTGATCTGGTTGAACGGCGCCTTGAACTGCCCCGAATTCCGATCAACGGCAAATTCGTACATGGTGCCGTAGTTCATCACGATCGGCAGGCCGTAGATGAATCCGGTTTCGGCGATGTCCTTGGCCTCGATGATGCCGGGATAGCTCTGCGCCATCAGCAGGCTTGGCCTGGCAATCGCCGCGCCGGCGGCGATCGCCACGGTGGAACGAAGTAAATCTCGCTTCGTCAACATTCGCACTACTCCTTAACTCGATTGAATTGCCGAATCGATCTGCATTCGGACGTCTGTCAAACCCGCTTGATGCCGGGCGGCTGCCAGGTGCCTTCGCCGGCCGGCAGGATGGACGGCGCTTCGGTCTTCGGCCAGTACAGGCGCATCACGAGATAGATCGTGTCATTGGGCGCAGGCAGCCAATTTGCTTCCTTGTCCGCGCCGGGGCTGTCTTTCTGGATGTAGAGGGTGAGCGAGCCATCCTCGTTCTTCTTCATACCCGGCAACATCGGCGAGTTGATGAGGTAGCGGTTGATCGGGTTCTTGATCAGGAGCTGGCTCTTGCCGTCATACATGGTCACCGACCAGAAGGAGTTCACCGGCGGCAGTTGTCCCGCCGGGAAGGTCAGTGTGTAATTGTGCTTGCTGCCGTCGAGCGTCTGGCCGTCGCTGTCAACGCGCGTGAACGGATAGGTCGCTTCCGCCGGGTCATTACCATAGATGCCGGCCTGAGCGGCGACGGCACGCTTCAACCAGTCACCATTGTAGTGGGCGCTATCACCCGGAAGACCGCTAACCCGCCAGCCATTGATCGCCTTGCCGGCATTTGCGACGGCCTCGTCGACCTTCCGCTGGCCCTCCTTCATGCCGAGGCCAAGCTCCAGCTTATGCTCCAGTGGCAGGTCCTTGAAGTTGAGGGTCTTGCCCGGCCCGACGCCGATGCGTGCCAGCTTGGCGCGTATCTCCTTCTCGTTACTCTGTTCCGGCGCGAATTGCAGCGCGAAATCGAGGTAATCGAAGAAGTTGGTCTTCACGAGTTCCTTGTCGATCTTGGGGAAGTCGATCTTGGGCGAGGCCGCTGGCGGCGTCTGCTTCAGATAGGCCGAGAGCATCTGCACCTTGTAGCCAGCTTGCACCTTCTTGACGTTGTCGAGATCATCCGGGCCGAAAAGCTGGGTGCGATAGCCTGCGAGGGCAAACTGTGTGCTCGATCGAAACACCTGCTTGATGCCCGCCGGGGTGTCGCCCTTCCAGTCGGGCCCGACCACCATGTAGTCGCCGGCCTCGCTCCCTGTGGCGCGGGTGCCGATATAGCCGTAATTGTAGGTATTGCCGTCGCAGAGCATGACCGAGTAGTAGCGCTTCGGGTCGACCGCCGGCACCGAGAGCACCACCGGCTCCGCCCGCAAATCCAGCCACACGAAGGAATAGGGCGTGTCGCTGTTCGGCGTGACGATTGCCGTGTCCTTGTAGGTGTAAACGTTGGGCTCGTTCTTGATCTCATTGAACGGCGCCTTGAACTGCCCCGAATTGCGATCTACCGCGTACTCGTACATGACGGCATAGTTCATCACGATCGGCAGGCCGAAGATGAACCCTTGCTCGGCGATGTCCTTGGCCTCTAACAGCCTGGGCCAATCGGCTTTGTTCTGCGCAATTGCCGGGGTGGACTTCACCGCCGTGACGGCGAGCGCAGTCATCGCAGCAGAGCGAAGCAGATCGCGTTTCGTCAACATGGGATGCTCTCCTTTATCATCGTCGTTGTTTTGTGCGGTCGGATGCCAGCGCCAAAGCGCCGGCGTTCAATAGCAGGGCGGATAAGGGTAATAGCCGCAGGCCGGACGAGCGTAGGGATATGCATACGGTGCGGCATAGGCTGCCGCGCCATATGCGGCGGCGCCTGCGGCGCCTGCATACATCGCGCCACGGAACGCGCTACGGCGGGCAACGCCGGCAAACGACAGCGGCGTGAACGGCCGCCCGATGATGTCGATGAAGAGTGCGGCCCCACCGTCAGCGCCGGCGACATCTCCCTCCAGGGTCTGAACGTTGAACGTGAGCTTGTCGCCTTCGAGCTTCGGATTTTTCAGGACGACGACGGCGTCCTTTACCGAGCCATCCTTGCCGAACACGGAGACGGTCGCGTTGGGGGGATTTTTGGTGAAACTGTCGTCACCCGATCCCCACTCCGCGATCACGTCAGCGGTCGCCTGGTGGCCTGCGGACCGTACTGGACGGTCGGCAAATATGATCGAGCTGGGCGATACGCCGGTCAAAGTGAGTGTGTCGCCTTGCAACGTGGCGCCGCGGGAGTTGAGCACGAACAGCGACGGCACGATCTCGGGCTTGGCTGCGGCTGCCGGCGTGCCGATTGTCTTCATGGAAGACGGTGCCGCCGCGTTCTGGGCGAGCGACGCATTGGCGCCGCAAAACGTCGTGGCCAAGGCGAGCATTGCGAAAACCCGATTCAGTTTTGTGATGCGCATGTGACTTCCACTCCTGTTACAAAAAGCTTGATCGATCGCTTTGGTAGCACTCTCGCGTCAGCCGCGAGAGCTCGCGTAAAAGACGTACAACATCGTTTGCATGAAACGCCGTGTGGGCGTCCGCAGAAAATCAAGACCAGTGCGCTGGAATCTTCGTTTCAAACTCGCACAGAAGTTGCCGACCAAATGTGACAGCAAGCTCAATGCCGGGAAAATGCCGCGCCGCCGCACGAACAGACTCTTTCCGGGAAATTTCCAGGCGCTGCCTGTCGCTCGTCTCCTTCGTGGGCCGTGCCGAACCGGATAGGTACCGGCGGCCGTCCCAATGCCTGCATCACGCGCTCCCCAGCTCATTGACAAAGATCAAGGCACACTCGCACCAGCGTGCAGAATGATCTGTCGACGTCGCGGCGTCTTGCCATTTCGCGCCAATCATTCCGAGGTTGAGTTAACCATTTCGAGGTACTGAGAGGCGCTTGCCTGCCGGCTTCCGGGCAACAGGACCGTATTTCGTGCCACTCTTCCGGGCTGACTGTTGTCGCCGATAGACAATGGGTTGGATCTTCATCAAGCGCACGAAGCTGCGGCTGAAGCTGCTGGCACCTGCGAAACCCAAACGCGCAGCGATGTCGGCGATGTTTTCGTCCGATTCCGCGAGCAGATGGCACGCGGTGTCGAGCCGGACTTCCGCGACGAGTTCGGCGTAGGTGGTGCCCATGTCGGCGAGGCGGCGCTGAAGCGAGCGGGCACTTATGCCGAGCCGGCGCGCCGTTTGCGGCAGCATCGCACCGTCCTGGCGCAGCGACGCGGCGATGGCCGCCCGGACAGCGTATCGGGACGGCGTGCAGACTCGCTTCATGATATGGCGCGAAACCTCGCCTCTTCCGACAGATTCGCGAATGTTTACGCGGAAAACGCCGTGCCGTATGGCCATCGCGTGCCAAAATTCGACTTCGCCGGCTGTTGCCAAGGCTAGCACCGGACTGATGCTGCGGCGCAGCGTGGAAAGGTTGATCCTGGACTCAGTCTAAAGTAGTATCAGGAGCAAGGCGCGGTTGCATCACCTTGGGAGGGCCGGGACAGCGGAAAACCGTGACGTCCCGGCGGCACGACCATGAAGGCCATTGTCCTGGCGCGCTGCGCCCTGCTTGCACCTTTCGTTGATGTTTTGAACGATGTCGGCGCCCCGGCTGAACGGATGCTGGGCAGGTTCGGCCTGCCTGCGCATCCCGAACAGAAGCCCAATGACTATTTCCCGCTCATTCCCGCGCTTCAGTTCGCAACGACTGTACAGACATCGCAGGGGATTGCGGATCTTGGATTTCGAGCCATCCAACGAATGCACTTTGGTCATCTGAGCGACCAACTTCAAGCTGCGGTTCGCCACGCGCCGACGTTGTTTACCGTGTTGGAGCAGTGGTGTCGGCTCATCCAGATCGAAGACAACTTCGTCCGTTATTGGCTTGAACGTCATGATGACCGCTTGAGGGTTTGCAACAGCATCTCCGGAACTGCCGGAACGCTGCATCTCGAGCATACGCAATGGGTGCAGAACGTGATGATGGTCTACGTCATCCGCCAGTTCGCAGGGCCGAACTGGGCGCCGGCGACCATCGCCTTTGAAGCTCGATACACGCCTGGTTCCGAGACCCAATCCCGGTGGCCCCACACCCGCTTCCTGTCGGGTCAGAAGGTCTCATGGATCGATTTGCCTATTTCGCTGCTGAGCTTACCCAATCCGGCGAAGTCCGCGGCATCAGGCCCGTCGGAGCGCGAATTTCGGCGCATCGGCACCGATACCGTAACAGCGCTCAAGATGATGCTTCCGTCATACCTAGATGAGCGCCCTCTCGGCATCGCCGAGGTGGCAGAGATCGCCGGGACCAGCGTGAGAAGCCTTCAGCGCGAACTCGCAAGCGCAGGATTGACATACTCTCGTTTGCTCGATCAGGTCCGGTTCGAGAAAGGTGCCGAGTTGCTGCGCAAGACGGACGCCAGGATCATCGACGTGGCCTTTGCTACCGGTTACACCGACCCGGCTCACTTTGCCCGTGCCTTCCGCCGCATGGCCGGCATAACGCCGCGCGAGTTTCGGGAAAACTCGTCGGGAGCCTAGCGATGGGAGTCCCGCAGGAGCGTCGATCGCCGTGCGAAGCTCTGAAAGACTTCTTTTCTCCGCACAGCTTCTCTTCGCCAAGCTTTGCGCCGCATGCCCCTCTAAACGGATGGCCATGGACCGCACCAGTTTCGCACCAGAAACGACCTCACCAAAACGCAACGAACCCAATCAAATCCGAACGGAAGCGCAGCAATATCAACGAAGCTGACCATTGTCCTCCCGCTCATAACGGTCTGGTTGCAGGTTCGAGTCCTGCCGGGCCCACCAGCGAAATCAGTGGTTTGCTGAGCCTGTTTTCGTAATCACCGCGCCACGCGGTCTCTTAGGCTGGGACAAGGAAGCCTTCCCCGAACGAGGTACGGGCGCCTAAGGGTTTTGATGCCGCCTTCTGCGTAATAACCACACGTTCCATGGCGTAGTAACCTGGTAGGCCCCTCAATCGCCCGCGCGGCGGTGCGCCAGCTGGCCGATGGGCAGATCAGCTATTCAATTCTTTGGAGCACGCGCAAATGCCCAAAAATCCTTTCACTGATGTCTGGCAGTTCCTGACCGCAGCTACCAGTGATTATCTCCGTCTGGGAAACTGGCGCTTTCTGATCCTGGCGCTGTTCTGGGCGCTGCTGCTCGCCGGCATTGCAGTGGCCTTCCAGAATTGGCGGGAGGATTCGGCGCAACGTAACGGCCGACATCTTGGAATCTGGCTGGTCCGGGTCCTGATCGGCTGCATGTGGTTCGAGGGCATGTTGTGGAAACTGCCGCTGCCCGTGTCCGACGGTCTGCGATACTGGACCGAACAGGAAACGACCCGCGCCGCGTTCGAGTTTCACGGCACCTTCGTGAAGGATATTGTGTTGCCTTACATGAGCGTCTTTGGACCAATTGTTTTTCTTGCCGAGCTGACGTTCGCTGCATCGATGATCCTCGGGCTTGCGGTACGATTCGTAGGCGTGCTGGCTGTCGCCTATACGCTGCAACTCTGGCTCGGCATCTATCGGCCGGGCGATCCGGCCGAGTGGCCGTGGTCGTACATGTTTCTGGCCATGCTGATGTTCCTGTTTGTGCTCGAGGGCGCCGGCCGCAATCTCGGCCTTGATGCCTGGTTGCGGCGCAACGTGCCCGTCGTGCGCGATGGGAAGGGACTTATTGGCCGGTTCTTCAACATCGCCGGTTAATCGTTATCGTTTTGCCTGGGAGACGAGCAGATGATGGCACTGGCCCGCGCACTGACGCTCCTTGTGGGTCTGGGCGCAAGTTGCGGACACGCCGCTGACATTGGCTATCTGGCTCCGCCGGGTGTCCCTGCAAAGGAGTTTCCCGCGGCTCAGCGCCCGGTTGCGCAGATCGTCAGCCCGAGCCGCGCCTCCGAGGAGCACCGCGATTCATTGAATGAGGCCGGTGAGATCGCCCGCCTTCTCGAACTCAAGCCAGGCATGACAGTCGGCGACATTGGTGCCGGCGCCGGCTACCACACGGTCCGTCTCTCCCGTCTCGTCGGTCCCACCGGCTCCGTCATCGCCCAGGACGTCACGCGAAGTTACCTCATCGCGCTCGCCAGGCGAACGCAACGCCTGAGGCTGACAAATGTCACATTCGCGCTGGGCAAACCACACGACCCGCGCCTTCCCGCTTCCTCGCTCGACGTTGCCATCCTTGTGCACGTGTATCACGAAATAGCTCAGCCCTATGCCTTCCTCTACAATCTGGCGCCCGCCCTGAAGCGGGGCGCGCGGGTCGGAATTGTCGACCTCGAGCGTCCGACGTCGGAGCATGGCACGCCAATCGAACTGTTACGTTGCGAACTGAGCGCCGTTGGCTATCGCGAGGTCGCCACACATCAGCTCGCAGGCGACGGCGGATACCTGGCGGTGTTTTCGCCACCGGAGCCACGGGATCGAAAAGCCCCCCGGGACATCGTTGCTTGCCGGGGTGCCGGCGCTCGCTGATCTAGCCACGCCTCTCTCCCGGACCCCTCTGGCGTCGCAGCTCAATCGCGAGGCGAACAAATGTCGTCGAGATCGACCAAGCTGCCTTGATGCCGGCGATGAGATTGCCGGAGACCTTCGATACCCCGCCGATCCGGCGCCGCTGCCCGACGGCGATCTCGAGTGCCGGCAAGCGGGCGGCCGCAACCCGCATCAGCATTTCCAGGTTCCAGCCGTATGTCTCCTCCTTCATGCCGAGATGTCTGAGCTCATCCCGCCGGATGGCGCGAAACGGCGACAGGTCGGTGAAGCCTACGCCATAGACAAGGCGCAGGAGCAGCCGGCCGACATGAGCCGCGAGGAGCTGCTGCGGCGCCAGGCTGCCGGATTCGCGTAAACCGCGAACGCGCGAGCCGAGTACGAAGGTGGCCTGCCCAGCGACGATCGGCGATACAAGATCGGAGATGCGCTCTGCAGGATCACTGCCGTCACCGTCGAGAAAGACCAGAATGTCGGCGTCATTGCGCGCGGCGGCGATGCCTGTCTGGATGGCGCGACCGTAGCCGCGTCGCGGCTCGACAATCACGCGAGCTCCGGCGGCCCGTGCCCGCTCGGCCGTCCGGTCCCGCGAGCCGCCATCGACAACGACGACTTCACTCACGTTCTGTACCAGCACCGCAGCTACGACCTGGCCGATTGCCGCTTCCTCGTCGAGGCATGGAATGATTGCGGAAACGACCGGCGGTTGGCACAACAGGGGCCGCTCCCCACCGATCCCGTGGCTCACCTCGTTCACAGGCTCCAGCGCAGGCCGCAATTGGCGCAGCTCTTAGGGGGTTTGTCCGATAGCAGGGCCGCACGAAAATCCCGGTACGCGGACCCGTTCCAGATATCGCGTAAGGACTGCTGCCCTGCATGACCAAGCGTGTAGTTGTCGTAGCCATGCTGCGAAAATGGCGCTATGCAGCATGGCAAGGCGCGGCCATTGGCCGTGAAATACATCAACGACCACGGCCGTCGGCAGAGCGACCACGGCGAACCGTCACCACTGCTCTTCAGGCTTAGTCCCGGCTCGGTTGCCGCGCCCGACGCGCTGAAGGTCACGCCGAGGGAACGCGCCAGATCCTCCGCCTCTTTCAAATAGGCCGCTTCTTCCTGCGTCAGGCGCTCGAACAGGGCCTGATCCGGCCGCGCCATACCAATGGCGGACTCCGTGAAGAACACGAGCCGTTGCAGATAAACTTCTTTGACACCGATCTCCGCTGCGACTTTCACAAATGCCGGGAGTTGCTCGACAGTCTCTTTCAGGCCGGTGAGCCAAACGGAAACTTGCGGCCTTGCGAACCCCTCCCGCTCCTGTAGCTCGCGAAATGCGCGAACATTGCGGACAATCCGACCGAAATAATCCCTGCCACGAATCGCCTTGAAGCTCTCGCGGTTTGACGCGTCGAGCGACACACGCAGCTCATCAAGCCCGGCGTCGATCAGCGCACGGCCGTTGCGCTCACTGAGGACCGTCCCATTGGTGTTGAACAAGACGTAAACGCCGCGCTCTTTCAGGTATTTGACCATTCGCGGCAGGTTCGGGACCAGCATCGGCTCGCCAACGCCGTGCAGAACCACGCGCGCCAGATCGGGAAGCTGGTCGACAATCGACGTGAACAAATCCCAGCTCATGTCTGCCGGCGGCTCGAGCTCCTCGTAGGTGCGAGGACAGGTGGTGCACAGCAGATTGCAGCGGTTAGTCACTTCCAGATAGGCGCAGACCGGCGGACGCTGGGCGACCTCGGTGCGCTCGCCCGTGACCGACTCGTGATAGCGGCGCGGATCGAACGGCGCGCGAGTGCCCTGCACTTCGCCGGAAACGTTCATTGCGATGCCTCGGAATCTGCAGTCCGCTGCATGCGGGCCCTCCAGGCCGTAAAGGCGCAAGCTAGGAAAAGACCTCCGAACAGAATTGATTTGCTCACAACTCTCGGGATGTAGAAATCCCAGTCGAGCTGTTCGGACAGCAACAGCGCTCCGATGGAAACGGCCCAGGTAGGCGCGGATCCACACAGGGCGACAAACGGCATTATAATCAGAAAATACCAGGGATAGTTGGGCGACAACAACAGGAGCGCGAGAAGTAACAGCATGTTGATGTCGGCAAGACGGGACGCAATGCTGTGGTGCGAGCTGCGGGCCACGGAGAGCCCCTTGAACCAAAGGACCAGCGCGGCCAGTGCGACGTAGGCGGCAACATCACCTCGATGCTCGCCAAACACCAGGCGCCAAAGTGACAACAGCCAGAGATCGTTGCCGCCACTGATCCCCTCTTCTGTCAGATAGCCTTTGGTAAGGAATCCGAGAACTCCCGAGCCGACCGACAGATAGGGAAGATAACAAAGCGCGACGGTAGCGATCACGACGAGCGGCATCTTGACGTCCCAAGGGCGCCAGATCCCGGCCAGCACCGGCGCCGCGTAGGGCTTGACCAGCACTGAGAAAGTGATCACCACCGCTCCGCGGAGAGCACGGCCGGTCAGGGCAATCCACAGACCCAGCAGCATCAGCGCAACCATCAGCGCGTCGACATGGCCGTTGTTGGCAATCTCCCACACAGGCAGCGGATGCCAGAGATAGGCAACTACGCGCGTCACCGGGCGGTCCATACGCCGCAGCAGAACCACGATCAGTATCACTGTGACGGACTCGCACGCCAGCAGCGCGAGACGCATCGTCGTCACGCTTTCTCCGATCCGCGTGACAATGAGGAAGAAGAATTGCGCCACGGGAGGATAGATGGTTACGGCCGTATCAGCGCGGTTGATGTGAGGAAAGACCATCCTGTCGCGCAGAAAAGCCAGCGTTTCATCGGCTGGCATGAAGCGATAGGGATTAATGCCGGCGGCCTGAACCCTGCCATCCCAGACGTAGCGATAGACGTCGCTGGACAGAAGTGGATCGAACAGCAGCACATAAGCTCTCAGCACGATCCCAAGTCCAACGATAAGCCATAGTGCGCGACCAGTTGGCGAACGCTCCGCCAGACTTGTCGCTACGATCGTCAGCAGACCTGCGAGGATGCTCAGAGCAATGAAGGCATTGTCGCCAGCAGCCTCGAAGGCATAAGGAGTGACCAGGGTAAGACCGCACAAGACAACTCCGATGCCGGCCAACAGGCGAAGTGGAGATATCTCGTGGTCGGAGCGCATCAGTCGACCGAATTGACCGGCGATCGCTCCTGGCATGGGCTTCATTGGCTTACCTGCGGCGCGTCCTTCAAAAAGGCCCGGCTCGCCGGGGCGGATCCGCCGCCGCGAAAGCGGGTCGAATGCCCGGCCAGCTCGTCCTGCAGCCAACGCAAGGTTTCAATATCGTCGACATCGTACCATTCCGCTAGCAGCGTTGTGGCAAGCCCGATTTCGGCGGCGCGCTCGCGTGTACTGCGAGCTACGGTTTCTGTTCCCCATGCGATCTGCGTAAACAGGTGCTTGTGCGGATGCTTTAGGCCGATGAGATAGTAGCCACCGTCGCTTGCTGGCCCAAGCACCATCCGATCTCCGGGCTCGCGCATGGCTTCAATAGCCTGTACCAGCAAATGGATTGGCAGCGTCGGGCTGTCGCCATTGACAAGCAGGACACAGTCATGTCCGGCGTCCAGGAGAGCGCGTGTCGCGCCAAGCAGCACGTGTCCTAAGTCATCGCCAGCCTGTAGTAGCAGTCCGAACCCTGCCGGAAGCAGCTGCCGCATGACGTCTTCGGTGCCCGCCGGCGCGTAGACGCCATAGCCGCGCCTGCCGAGTGCCTCAGGGACCGCCTCGATTGCCGCGGCCACGTCGCGCAGAAAGCAGGCGGACAGCTCTGATGCTGCAACTTCGCCAATCGCGGTCGCAAGCCGTGTCTTTGAGCGGCCGGGCTGCGGCGCCTTGCATATGATGCCGATCGCCGCGACGCTCACAGCAGCCGACACCGCAGGCGATCGGCGGCGACCGCGGTCAATTGCAACGTACACTTTTGCGTGCGCGCCTCGCGCGGCAGACTTTCCGGCGCCAATGCGGACGGTTGGGTGTAATGTTTCTGCGCGAGGATGGGCGGGATCCCGCCATCATTGATCGCCATCACCAGACAACCTCGTCACGCCGACGCCGGGCACGGTAGCGCTCTCCCTGACAGCGGGCAAGCGCCGCCGAGGCGGCACCCAAGTCACAAAAGAATTCTTCAAGTGATGTAACAAGTCGGCTTTGAAGAACGTACTTACCACGGCCTCTACTCGCTGTTGGCATGGCAAGGACTTGCCATGCCCGAAACTAGTCGTGTTGATCCAATCGTGCGGGTCGCGTAGCATCGATCGCAAAGAGAGGCGGGTTCGATATCTTCGAAGTTGGCTGGCAACACCTAAGCGTCGAGGGTCGCCATGAATCACGAGACCGCAGTTTCGAATGCCAAAGAGATTGCCGATCGCATTCTCGCACCGACGGCCAGGCAAAATGACAAGGAAGCGCGATTCTCGTCCGAGGCAATCGCGGCGCTCGGTGCGGCCGGATTGCTGGGGATCACGCTGCCCACCGAGATGGGCGGCTCGGCCCTAGGACCGCGGACGTTCGCTGCCGTCGTCGCGACACTTGCAGAAGCGGACGCGTCCGCCGCGATGGTTTATTTGATGCACATGAGCGCTACCGCAACGATTGCGGCGGCCCGTCCGGGTGCCACGGTTGCGCAGACGCTAAAGGATATTTCGGCCGGAAAACACCTAACTACCTTGGCATTCAGCGAAGCCGGATCGCGCAGCCACTTCTGGGCACCCGTTTCGCGAGCGAAGCGAAACGCCGCCAACGTGCACCTCACGGCCAAGAAATCATGGGTGACAAGCGCCGGTCACGCACAAAGCTACGTTGTTTCGGCGCTCGCGCCTGAAGGCACGAGCCCGACGGATTCAACCCTTTATCTTGTCGCCAGTGGCACGCCCGGATTGTCGGTCGCCGGCCCGTGGGATGGTCTTGGATTGCGTGCCAATGCTTCTGCGCCGATGACCCTCGAGGATTGCGAGATCGCACCTGGTCTCCAACTGACGGACGACGGCGCCGGGTTCACGGCGATGCTGGAAGTCGTGCTTCCGCTATTCAACCTCGGAACATCGGCGGTCGCGCTTGGTCTTTGCCGGGCTGCGGTGTCGGGGACGGCAGCACATCTCAACGGCGCTCGCTTCGAGCATTTGGGCCAGACGCTCGGCGAGAGCCTGCCGACGCTTCGCGCACAGCTTGCGACGATGCAGATTGACACCGATGGGCTTGCCGCGCGCGTCGACGATCTCGTCGATCATCTTGAGCGCCCCCGAGATACCACCATGCTGCGCGTGCTGGAGAGCAAGGCGGCGGCGGGTGACGTTGCCATCGCCGTCACCTCGGCAGCGATGCGGGCGTGCGGAGGCGCTGCGTTTTCCAAGCATCTGGCCATCGAGCGATTGTTCCGCGATGCCCATGCAGGCGCCGTCATGGCGCCGACGGGCGATGTGCTGCGGGAGTTCATCGGCAAAGCCGTTTTGGGAATACCACTGTTCTGAGCGCGAGAGCTCTGCGCCGCTTGGCAGCGCTTGGATCGCGATAGACGAATTTCAATGTGGGCTTGAGAAGCGGGATGCAATCATGAGCCGGACGATCTGGGTAGGCGCCGTCGCATATGATCCGAAGGTGGTCGGTATCTGGGAGGGCATACGGCGCTACTTCCATGAAGAAGCGCATCTGCCCATCGAGGTGGTGCTGTTTCAGAGCTATGAGGCGCAAGTCGCAGCTCTCCTGGCCTCGCCGAGTGAGCGGCTGCCGCGCATCGACATCGGATGGAATACGAACCTCGCTTATATCCAAGCCGATGCCTGGAGCGACCATCGCTGCCGGCCGATCGCGATGCGCGATACGGATGTGGGCTGGATGACCAAGATCGTCGCGGTCACCGGCGGGTCCGTCGCCAAGCTTGCTGACCTTAACGGCCGCACCCTGGCTCTCGGCAGCCGCGACAGCGGCCATGCGGCGATCCTCCCGGTTTACTTTCTGGAGCGCGAGGGACTGTTTGAGGGAAAAGACTACCAGACGCTGCGCTTCAACACCGACCTTGGCAAGCACGGCGATACCGGCACCAGCGAGGCCGATGTCGTTCGCGCGGTGCTCGACGGCCGCGCCGATGCCGGCGCAATCGGCAGCCCATTCTGGAATACCGTGCGCACCGAGCGCCTGGTGCCGGAGGGTGCGTTGACCGAGATCTGGACATCGCAACCCTATAACCACTGCATGTTCACTGCTCGGTCAGATCTGGACCCCGCGTTGGAGCAGCAGTTTGCCAAAGCATTGTTTGGGATGAGCTACGATAACCCGGCCCATCGTCCTGTGCTCGAAGCGGAAGGGTTGCGCCAATGGATAGCACCGCAGCTTGATGCGTATGCGCAACTACGGGAAGCGTCGACGCAGCAAGGTTTCCTAACGCGGCCTTTGGCCTAGCAGCCGCTCCAAAGCCCCGGTCCGGCGTTGAGCGCGCTCGCGCCTTTGTCAGGCGCAATTGAAAATCATCGCCAACCTGCGCTGATGCTCGGATTCGCGATCGAAGGCGCGGCGCACGGCTGAGAAGGATTCGGCGAGCGGAAAGATTTCCCGCCTAACCAGCAGGTCGTTATCCTCGGCTCCAACCGGATGCCAAAATACGCCCTCCGCGGTGATCGTCACCTCGGGAACCAGGTCCGCCCTTGCCAAAGCGATGCCCTGCGTGGCGGAGCCTCGCAGCGCAATCCGCCTGATCACCCGGTTCTCCTCGCTGACGTGATGGGCGTCAAGGAAGCTGCGAAACTCGTCAGCCTCTGCGTCAGTCGACACTGTCGCCGCCAAACGCACGCGGAACCCTTCCGCGCGGGCCCGCTCGACCCCCTTCCAGGCGCGTGCCCATGTCCCCTTTCCACGATGACTGTCGTGGCGCTCCGGCGTGGGGCTGTCGAGGCTGATCTGGAAGGTTACGCGCTCGCGCGGTAACGAGCGCAGCGTTGTGAGCCTGCTCCCGGCAAACAGCATGCCGTTGGTGAGAACTGTCGTCGGCGCCGCAGCAGCACACGCTGCAAGGATCTCGCCGATATCCGGCAGCATGAACGGCTCGCCGCCGGTCACAAAGATTTCACCTACGCCGAGTTCCGCTGCCTCGGTAGCGATCTGTCGCACCCGCTCGATACCGAGAGCTCGCCGCGGAGCTTTGGGTGACGAGCGTACGCAACAATAATCGCAGCTCAGGTTGCAGTCGAAGTTGGTATAAAGCCACAGACGAGAGCCGACAAGCCGACCTTCTCCGACGTTCTCGGGAGCCTCTCCGTACCGGAGCACCCAACGGGTGCGACCTTTTTCGACTGCTGTGTCGACCAAACTGTTACGGGTGAAACGACACCATGCCTCGAGCTCGGGGCCGATGCTTGAGTCGCCGCTGATCACGGCCACCAGATCGCCTTTACGGCTTCGGCGGAGCGCAGCTATCAAATCCGGCAAGAGGCCCGAGGCAAATGTCTTGGTGCCGGCGTCGAGCTCAACGTTTGCGTTGGTCCTCATCCGTAGATCCTCGATCTTCCAACGTACCGCACCGGTTTCGCACCAGAAACAATCTCGCTAGAACGCAACGGACATGGCCAATTTCCAACGAAAATGAGGAAAATCAACGATTGCTTTGTTTGTCATCATGTTTGCTGGACAAGCGCATGCAACGCCTTAACCGCGGCCTCCCGGCTCTCCACAGGGACAAACAGACTGACCGAATGCGGCGACAACACGTACTTGTCGGGGACAATCCCGTGATGTCCGAGAACCTGCAACGCCTTGAACGGTAATTCCGACGAAACGCCGCCGAAGCAGGTGAGAGTAACCGAGCTTGAAGCCTCGCGCTGCTTGCGCAGATCCTTGCTTTGCTCCAGCGTGCGCAAGAAGGCGTCGAGCCACTCTGGATCACAGGCCACGGTCATGCTGGTTTTTCCCACGGTGAAGCTCGAGGCGAGGAGCTGCGGCCAGGACAGGCTGTTTTGCTTGAGATGCTCCGCAAATTTCTCGAAACCGTGATTGAGATCTTTGGAATCGATCTCCACGTGCTCAATGCGAGCCATCGAGTTGACGGCCAGAACCTTTCTGTTTTCCATGCCTGCAACCTCTTTCGTCACTTCCGTACTGCGCTCAACGCTACCCCACTGCTTCAGAACCAGACGCACATCCTGACTTTGCGCCAGCTCTACGCTGCGAAAATGCAGGATCTTTGCACCCCAGAAGCACATGTCGGACAGGGATGCGAAGTCCACTCGCCGCAGGGGCTTTGCATCCGGCACGATGCGCGGATCGGCCGAACAAATTCCGTCGACCTCTTTGATGATTTCACAGCGTTCGGCCTTCAATGCCGCTGCCATCGCAACGGCCGTGGTGTCGCTGCCGCCCCGGCCGAGCGTGGTGATTTCCCGGGTCGCCGCGTTAACGCCCTGGAATCCTGCCAGTACCACAACGCGCCCACGATCAAGTTCCTCATGCACGCGAATGGGCCGCACATCCAGAATGCGTGCGGAGGAATGGGAGTCGTCGGTCATCACGCCGGCCTGGCTGCCGGTGAAGCTGATCGCGGGCACGCCGAGATCGGAAAGCGCCATGCTCATCAGGGACATGCTGATGCGCTCACCGGTCGTTAGCAGCATGTCGAATTCACGCCGATTGGGAGCAGGACTTACCTGATAAGCCATCTGGATCAATTGGTCGGTGGTCTTGCCCATGGCGGAGACGATCGCCACCACACGATGACCACGGCCATGCAGGTCGGCGAGACTGCGCGCGACCGCACGAATTTTCGCCGGTGTTTCAAGACAGACACCGCCATATTTTTGTACGATGATGGGATGGTTGCGCATCTAACCTCGGTGAGAAGTCTCGCTCGCCTCGCCCATCGAACCGACACCGCCTATCCATGTGCCGACGACTTCAAAGTTCGGATTGAACACGACAAGGTCCGCGCGGTATCCGGGCGCGATCCGTCCAAGCTCGGACTCAAGGCCCAGAAATGCCGCGGGGGTCCTGGAGGCCATGATGAGGGCATCGACAAGGAAGATGCCGAGCAGCGCAACAGCGTTGCGCACCGCCTCGATCATGGTGAGGTGAGCGCCTGCGAGTGTGCCATCGGGGCCAGTCAGGCGATTTTCGTTCAACGTGATCTGCCTTCCATGCAGCATGAATTGCCGGTCGTTCGTGCCCGCCAGTGGCATGGCATCGGTGACCAGCATCAATCGGTCGCGTCCCTTGCAGCGGAAAGCAACACGCAAACCGGCGCGGTCAACGTGGATGCCGTCGCAGATGATCCCTGCAAACAGCCGGTCATCCCCAAGCGCGGCACCCACCAAGCCCGGCTCCCGGGCGTTCAACTGCGACATGGCATTGAACAGATGGGTGACCCCCGAGACACCGCGATCGACCACCTGCCCGACTTCGGCTGCGGTGGCGTCGCTGTGGCCGGCCGCGATACGCAATCCGGCGCCGATCAATTCATCGATCATGGACGCGGGCACGCATTCCGGGGCCAAGGTCACAATGGAGCGGCCGCGGCCTCCAAAACTTTTGATCGCGGCGAGATCCCGCCGATCGGGCACGCGTATCTCGGCTTCCGGATGAATGCCCTTGCGAGACCTGTTGAGCGCCGGTCCTTCCAGATGAAAGCCGAGAACGCCGGGAATCTTCAGACAAGCCTGGGCGACCGCAGCCAATCGCTCGATGACCTCGCCGCGATCGGTGATGAGGGTCGGCAAGCACCCCGTGGTACCGCCCTTGCGGTGCGCCTCAACGATGCATCGAACGCCAGCCTCCGTTGGCTGATCGTTGAGGAGAACGCCCCCGCCTCCGTTCACCTGGATGTCGATGAATCCGGGTGCGAGGATCGCGTCTGCGGGAAGTTGGATGGAGGCGCGCGCCTCCGCCTCGCCGAAGGTGGTGCTTTCAATCCGCCCCTGCGAGATCGTGACCGACCCCGGCCCGCGCATCTCGGCGCCATCAAAGATATGCTGCGCGGCAATCGTGAGGGAGGAATAACCAGCGTGGCCCATCAGTATTGATCCGAGAATGGCAGTCACGGACTCGTGAGGCGAGTCTCGTACAAGACTTCATATGTACACCAAGGGTCTCTTGAGAGGACCCGGAGCGAAACCTTCGCGTTAACTTTCCATGGGAACAAAAGGTACCACGTATCTCGGCATTGATGGTGGCGGAACCCGCTGCCGCGCCCGGATCGAAGACGAAAACGGAAGGGTACTCGGTGCAGCGAGCTCGGGGCCCGCCACGACCCGGATTGGCTTCGAGAAGGCTTGGCGGTCCATCATGGAGGCCACCGAAGCGGCAGCCGCACAGGCCGGACTGACGCGCGAGGATTTCGCGCAGATGCACGCCGGAATTGGCCTTGCCGGTCTTGGTCGCCGGGGCGCGGAAGCGGCACTCAACAAGATCGCGCATCCCTTTGCGTCCGTCATCTTCATCAGCGACGGCTTGGCGGCCTGTCTCGGCGCCCATAGCGGCGCGGACGGGGCCATCGTGGTAGCCGGCACAGGGTCGGTGGGTGTCGGCCTGATCGACGGCCACGAGATCCGTCTCGCCGGTTACGGCTTTCCGGTGTCGGACGAAGGCAGCGGTGCCGATATCGGCCTGCAGGTTGTTCGACTGGCGTTGCGGGCCGCGGATCGCCGCGGCGAGCTGACCCCGTTGCTTTCAGAGGTGTTGGGCGCATTCGATCATGATCCTTATCAGGCGGTGGCCTGGTCTGAAGAAGCCAGGGCCACGGACTACGCTGCGTTCGCGCCGATCGTGATACGGCACGCCAATCAGGGCGATCAGGTCGGCCGTCGCATTGTCGAACGCGCGGCCGATGCCATCGGCGATCTGCTCGATCTGTTCCTGGCGAGAGGGATTGACCGGCTCTCGCTGGTGGGCGGGCTCGCGGATGCCATTACGCCCTGGCTGACGCCTGACCTGCGCGCCCGCCTGAGGTGTCCTGACGCCGACGCGGCGGCCGGCGCATTACTAATTGCGCGAAGGCGGCTTGATGTGCCCAAGAAAGAACTGCCCAAGAGAGAAGCTGACCATGAACAGGCTTCAAAATTCCGCGTTTGATGGGGCATGGATCAAGTATATGGCCACCGAAGAAGTCGATCCCCGCTTTGCCGATCTCGATGCATGGCCGCTGACGTCGGCGATGGAAGCGATGTGGGAGGGCCAGCTTGCGGCAGTCGCGGCGATCGGCCACGCTCTTCCCGCGATCACAGCGGCGACTGAGGCGGCCAAGGCGGCGCTGGGCGATCGCGGACGCATTGTGTATGTCGGCGCCGGCACCTCGGGCCGCGTGGCGGTCCAGGACGGCGCCGAGCTGATGCCGACCTTTGCCTGGCCCAGCGAGCGCGTCCGCTTCATCGTCGCCGGCGGAGAAAGCGCGTTCGTCACCAGCATCGAGGGCGCGGAGGATGATGTCGATGATGCGGTCACGCAGATCGATGCCGCTCGGCTCACAGCGCACGACGTGGTGATCGCCGTTGCCGCTAGCGGGACAACGCCGTTCACGGTCGCGGCGCTGCAGCAGGCAGGCTCTTTCGGTGCCGTGACGATCGGTGTCGCCAACAACCCCGGCACTGCACTGCTGGAATCGGCAAAGTTTCCGATCTTGATAGAGACCGGTCGCGAGTTGATCGCCGGCTCCACGCGGATGAAGGCGGGTACCGCGCAGAAGGTCGTGCTCAACCTGATCTCCTCAGGGATCATGCTGCGCCTTGGCCGGGTGTATCGCGGCATGATGGTGAACATGCAACCGACCAATGCCAAGCTGAAGCGGCGCGCCGACGCCATGGTGGCGCAAATCGCACATTGTGATCCGTCGCACGCGGCACGCTCGCTTGAGCAGGCCGAGGGCGACATCAAGACGGCAGGCCTTCTGGCGTTGGGTATCGACAGGGTTGATGCCGAGACCATTCTGAAAAATTGTGACGGCAATCTTCGGCGCGTGTTTGCCGAGCTAGCCAAGGATCGTGACCGGCATCCCAAGGAAGCGGCACCGCGCAAGCAAGGCGGAGCGGTTGAGCCGTGACGAAATCCGCCATGGCGAGCGAAATCAGGGAAAGCGCGGATGTTGTCGCCAAAATTCTGCGTAACCGCCCCGCTACGCGCGACATCGCACAGCGAATCGGGATTGGCTCCGCCCCCCTGTGCGTGGTGTGCGGCCGGGGAAGCTCCGGGCATGCCGGGGTTTTCTTAAGATACCTGGTCGAGACGCGGCTTCGCCTTCCCGTTTCAGCCAGCGCTCCTTCGGTGATCACGGCATTTCGTACGCCCTTGATGCTGCGCGATGCGCTGTTCATCGTAATCTCGCAATCCGGGCGTAGCCCGGATCTTATCGCGGCGACTAGGTCGGCGCGCGCCGCGGGCGCCCGCACCATCGCCATCGTCAATGCGACGTCGTCGCCGGTGGCTGACGAAGCGGAGTTCGTCGTTCCGATTGAAGCCGGCCAAGAGCACTCGGTCGCGGCGACCAAGACCGTAATTGGCTCGATGGCCGCCAGCGCCGGACTTGTTGCCGAGCTGGCGGAAGATCGTGCGCTGCGGTCAGCCCTCGACAGGTTGCCCGAGCGCCTGCATCGCGCGCTGGCGCTCGACTGGTCTGAGATTGCCGATGATCTCACCAAAGCGTCAGCCGTGTTTGTCGCCGCGCGGGGCCTGGGCCTGGGCTCGGCGCGGGAGATCGCGCTCAAGCTTTCGGAAATCCTGCGCCTGCCTTCCATTGGTTTGAGCGCCGCCGAGCTGCAGCATGGGCCGCGCGCCGCGTTATCATCGCGCACGCCGGTTCTCATGATGCGCCTCATGGATGAAACGGCGGCCACGGTGGACGCGCTGGCAGAAGAATTGCGCGAGCAAAGGATCGCGCTGCATCTATGCGGCGGACCGCATGGCTCGCTGCCCTGGTTGGCCGAGGATGACCCCGCCACCGACCCGATCACCATGCTCGTTCCGGCCTATCGGATGATCGAGCAGACGGCACGCGCCTGCGGATTTGACCCGGATCGTCCTCCTCGCCTGAGCAAGATTACCGAGACGTTTTGACAGCTGACTGATCGCTGGTGGCGACCGAAAGCTCGGCACCGCCGCACGCTGCAGGTGAAATCGAAGCTGTTATGCCCATCGAGCAGATAGACGATTCCTTCGTAGCTCTCTGGACAAGCTCTATCTGGCGCAATCGTCCGGAGGTATTTTCCCGGCAAAGCGGTCAGTCATCCAGTTCACCGCCGCCATCGTGCTCGCTTGCGCGGCGCGTCCGTGCCCGATACCGGGCAGGATGACCATCCTGACCTTGCTGCCAGCCTTGCACAGCTTGTCCATGTAGGCCTGGGTAATCGCAGGCCGGATGATCTGGTCATTGGTCCCCTGCGCTAGAGCGTTAGCCGATCAGGTTGCAAATATCCTGCGGCGGCGAAGTAGTTTGTGGATTCTGCGGGCGAGTAAGTGTCGACGATGCGGCCAATGGCATCC
>NZ_JADPKF010000011.1:0-788 GCF_023073815.1 Bradyrhizobium sp. 157
GCGTGCTGCCGAACTCATCGAAGATCGGCCAGCACTCGCCGTTGCGGTAGCGCCGCTACTCAGCGCCCGAATGGCCATCGAGCAGCAGATTGCGGATCTCGACCGTAAGGTCATGAAGCTCGCGCGCAACAATGCCCAAGCGCGACAGTTCATGACGGCACCCGGCATCGGTCCCGTCACGGCTCTTTGCTTTCTTGCAACGATCGATGATCCTGGGCGCTTCAAAAGGTCAAGAAGCGTCGGAGCCTATGTCGGATTAACGACCCGACGGTACGCATCCGGCGAGATCGACTGGACGGGGCGAATCTCAAAGTGCGGCGACAAAATGTTGCGCGGCTATCTCTATGAGGCAGCCAATGTGCTGCTCACACGCGTAGCAAAATGGTCAGCGCTCAAAGCCTGGGGCATTCGGCTCGCAAAACGAAGCGGGCTACGCAAAGCCAAGGTTGCGGTTGCGCGAAAGCTTGCGGTCATCCTGCATCGGATGTGGATCGAAGGTACCGAATTTAGATGGTCATCAAAGGAGACCGCCATGCAAACAGCGTAGCAAACTATCGAATTCCCGCCGACCACCGGCGGGATCCAAGGTCCCTGCCGGGACGCTGGCGTTGGTGCGATCGCCCCTGGCTTTGCGATGCTCAAAAAGCAAGCGCGCTTCACACATTGATCCACTAGCGTCATCCTACGCCATCATGCGGAGGGCATGCCCCTACCGCGGAGAGAACCATGAACCCGGCAAGGATGTGTTTGGAGAGTCTTGACCGCAGGCCCGGAATTAGAGAACAGCC
>NZ_JADPKF010000069.1:0-756 GCF_023073815.1 Bradyrhizobium sp. 157
AGATCCGCAATCTGCTGCTCGATGGCCATTCGGGCGCTGAGTAGCGGCGCTACCGCAACGGCGAGTGCTGGCCGATCTTCGATGAGTTCGGCAGCACGCAACGCGAATACGTTCATCTTTGCTGGGCCAATAACAAGCCCCAGATTCTTTAAGAGCCCGCGGACTTGGTTCTCGAGATCCCGCTTGATCTTGACGAGCAGAGCCCGGCTCGCCAAGAGAGCCTTGACCGCGTGGCTGTCGAGGTCTTTGACGCACACCTCCTTGTACCATCCACACTGCATGATGCGGGCGATGCCTATGGCATCGTTGCGATCGCTCTTGTTGATCTGCATTTTCAAAACGGCCTTGGCGTGCCTGGCGTCGATGCAGATGACGGGCAGCCCCAACTTCTTCAACTCAGTGCACAGCCACGTCGATGTTGCTCCGGCTTCGAGTCCGATCCGCGCGACATGCGGAGCGTTTGATTTGATGAAAGCTGCGATCGCTTCCGGGTCGGAATGAACTGTTCCTTCACGTCGAATCTTTCCCGCTCGATCAACAATGCAGATCGCTGTTAGCTTCAGGGACACGTCCAGTCCGACATAATGCTCCATTGCAGCTCTCCGGTTTGCGGGGCCCAAGAGGTGAGCCTCATCGATTCCTGGAGAGCTGATTCGCAGAGCTTCAGTATGGCTCTGGCCCGGAATTACCCCATGTGTGAAAACGCGGTGCTGCTGTTATGATTCTCCCGTGATTCTAAGGGGGAATTGATGAGGC
>NZ_JADPKF010000056.1:0-735 GCF_023073815.1 Bradyrhizobium sp. 157
TGGGGATGCTGGAGCCGGATCGAGCAGTTCACGCTCGCACTCAAGTCTAGTCCCTGGGGAAGGCAGTCAATCGTTCGATTCCGTCGTGGAGCGGATGCGCTCTGGGCCTCAAGATAGAGGGACGCCCTCCGCTAGCATGGCGCGCGGTGCCGACGATGCCCTTGGCGACAGGTCTTCCGGTCCCTCCGTTGGCCCAGATCGAATCCTAGGCGCTGCGCCACGTGCAGCCGCTGCGCCACGTGCAGTCACTGCGCGGCGGCGCGGCTTTCCCTCAGTGTCGGAGGGTGGAGACACGACGCCGGTCGCCAGCCAGCCGCCAACTTCGGGTGTGGCGGTCTCCATTTCCTCATCAGAGGAAGAAATCAACGCAACAAAGCGACACATGGACCGCCTGCGTGAGGAACTTGACGCTTGCCGTAATGCGGCCATGCACGCCCAGAACTCGGAGGAGGGGCAAGAGCTGACCGATCGGTTCGTCAAAGCAGGCTCAGCAATTCTGGAGTACTACGCGAGCCTGCGCCCGGCCGTGGCGCGGAGCATTCTGTCCGACGATGAGGCCCGTCGATACCGCTATGTCGTGCTCGATGCGGCCCACCAATGCAACGAACTGGCCTCATCGACTATCTCCACCTTGGAAAAGCGCAGAGAGCGTACGGCAGACCTGCTCAAGCGGACGCTCCAATCCAACGCTACCCCCGACCAGCTGAGCCGAATGGCTTCCAGTGTGGCGAAGGA